>CAYUBE010000040.1:0-2157 GCA_964442965.1 uncultured Candidatus Saccharibacteria bacterium | reverse complement strand
TGCCCGGGTGGCGGAATGGCAGACGCAAAGGACTCAAAATCCTTCGACCGCAAGGTCATGTGGGTTCGACTCCCACCTCGGGCACCACTTCGCTCCGTTGGAACTTCGCGGTGCAAGCACGGTTGAGACCGTATCTCCGACGGAGATACGGTCTCCTGTTTTTATTTTCATTCGACTCTCCTCTCGCGCCGACGTAGAATAAAGACATGGAAGAATATCTGGATATCCTCGACGAGCAAGGCAATGTGACGGGAAGGTCCGAGACGTATGACAGCGTCCACAAGCTTGGTCTTATCCACAGAACCGTGCATGTGTGGTTTTTAAATTCGCGAGGATAGCTTCTTCTGCGACTGCGCACCAAGGACAAGCGCGCTTATGCCAGCCATTGGGATATCTCGGCGGCGGGACATATTTCTTCGGGCCAAACCAGTTTGGAAGCCGCGGAAAGAGAGACCCAAGAAGAACTCGGCCTCAATCTGCCCGAATCAGAATTTGTGTTCCTGTTTTCCGTAAGACAACCGATCATCATGCATAGCGAGACCTTTATCGACAATGAATTCAACGATGTCTATCTGGTGCGCAAGGATGTCGATATTAAAGATATGAAACTACAAGCCGAAGAAGTCGACAAGGTCCGCTGGATAGATATTCCGGAATTCGAACAATGGGTCAAAGAGAAAAAAGAAAACCTTGTTCCCCACGAGGAAGAGTACGAAAAGCTGTTAGAATTTCTTAAAAGCAACTCTTCCTGAACCGTCGAGACCGTATCTCCGCAGGAGATACGATCTCAGTTTCAATCCCCTGTAGTCGTCGAGGCCGCGCTCGCGGGCGTGGAACTTTGCACGATAATGACCATCGTTTCTCCGGGTTTCGCGTAGTTGAAGCGCGCCCGAAGTTCTTTTTCAAGATTCACGGGATCCGCCAGATAATTCACCTCCGCCGAAAGACTCTGCTCATCGGTCTTTGCCTGCTGAAGCTTGCTCTCAACGCCGGAGAACGTCGCGGCAAGCGAATGTTCCTCCTGGATAGAAGAAACTATTTGGGTTGCAATAAAAATAAAGGCGAGGCTCAGGACGATAGCGGCGGCGATCTTCATGCTTCCATTATACCGCTTCCATAAAAAAATGATTCAAGATCCAAGAATCGAGATCCAAGAAAAAATCATTCCTGAATCGTGAATCCTGATTCTTGAATCTCTCCCCTATAATGACACGTCCAGTTTGCGGCGGATCTTCGTTCCGGAAATATTCCGCACGAAATAAAGCTTCGAACGATGGACATTCTTCGGGCTCGAAACGATCTCGGCTTTTACGATACTCGGCGAATGAATAGGAAAAACTTTTTCGACGCCTACGCCCGCAAGCACTGTACGCACCGTGAACGTCGCACCCGGCTCCGAGCCGTGCTTTCGCGCAATGACCAAACCCTCAAACGGAGATTTTCCCTCATACACCTTTACCTTGGCGCCAGGCCTTATTTTTTTGATGATGTCTTCCGAGATCATGATGGTTTTTTTACTAAATCTTCGATTTTTCCGATAAGATCGTCTATGGATATTTTTACTTTTACGAAATATGCTTTCGCCCCCAATTGCTGCGCTTTCTCGATGTCGGAATCCTGAGCAAGATTGCTCACGATGACGACCGGCGTCCGTTCAAGCCCGGGCATCAAGGATATCGCCTTCAGAACCTCGAAGCCGTTGGTTTTCGGCATGATAAGGTCGAGGATTACGAGGTCGGGGCGCTCCTCCGGCAAACGTTTGATCGCGTCATCGCCATCGAATGCCTGGACCACGACAAGGCCATCCTTTTCAAGACGCACCTTGATGAGCGAGGAGAGAAACCGATCATCTTCGATCAGCATCACTTTTTTTGTGTTCTCTTCCATGGTTCCCCCATTATAGCACGCTTTCCTATTATCTTAAAGAGCTTTTTAGTTGTCCCAGTACAACGCACCTCGCGAAGACGAGGTGCGGATTCTTGAGATACGAGATATGAATTATGAGATATGAATATTCGTATCTCTTACTTCGTATCTCTTATCTCGCATCTCCGCATCTCAGCTTTGTGAGATGCGCTGTCGACACCACACTATTTACTGTGTAGTTTAATTGATCCACGCACAGCTTCCGCTACGCGTGCCTTGTTACGACTTAGC
>CAYUBE010000039.1:0-3633 GCA_964442965.1 uncultured Candidatus Saccharibacteria bacterium | reverse complement strand
TGTTGCATGACTTTCCGGTTCGCCGAAAAGTCTCATATGTATCTGAACTTATGCATACTAAGAAAATCGTCATTCCCGCCGTTCTAAACTAAGCTTAATTGTTTCAAATGAGTTCCCACAGCGTTCCACAAGGTCAGCACTCAAAGTAACCCCATTTTATGCGGGTTATTTTTATAACCCCTTTATGGATTCGAACTAAGGGAGAATAAGGTTTATGAGGATATTGCCGGAAATACCCAAAAAGACTCCATAAAACAGATTTTCTAGGTAACCTATAACACGAGAACAGGTAATAAGTTTATGCTACAATCAGGGACATGGCTGTATTGTTTGATCAACGAAAAATGGTGATAGCTCTCTATCGCCTTGAAATTGAACGGTTGAAAAAACCTCGCGTCGCCTCTTTGGCGGGCAGTAGCAAGATGGCCTCGTTTGAGGACACTATTAGAAAAATTCAATATGCACAAGGAGAGGAGGGTCTTTTCGCGAAAGACGGCAAGGTTTTGCTTTTTAGGGAATCTAAAAAGGTCAGTGGCCGGTGGGAACTGCCCGGTGGCGGGCTGGATTTCGGCGAGGATATTCGGGAAGGGCTGAAACGTGAAGTCATGGAAGAATCCGGGATGCGGGTAACAAAGGTTTCTAGAATGCCCGCATATGCGTGGACCCATCGCTTCGAAAATCATAGAGGTATGGATTGGTTTTATTCACTGGTTTTGGCATATCGAATGGAACTCGAGAATTTTGAATTCAAAATCAACGACGAATGTGAAGAAATAGGTTTTTTTTCAAAGGAAGAGTTGAATCACATTAATCTTTCCGAGCAGACGGAGGAATTGAAGAAGTTTTTCGATCCGAAAGATTTCATCTCAAAAGAAATATAGAAACACAAAAGGCATATACTTAAGATATGCCTTATTTTGTTTATCTTCTGCAATGCAAAGATGGTAGCATCTACACGGGAATTACCACTGATGTGACAAGGAGATTTGCGGAACATAAAAATAAAAAAGGCGGCCATTATACGGCATCGCACGGCACGCGGAAAATGATTTATACCGAAAAATATCCCAATCGCTCGGCGGCTCTGAAGCGGGAAGCCGAAATCAAACGCTGGCGAAGAGAAAAGAAGATTAAGCTGATCGATTGCTTTTCTGCTCGTAAAGGACTAGGCTTCGGATATCGTAGTATTAACTTATAAAATCTATCTATGAACAAATTCAGGAAACCTCACGGTAATGGCGGGAGAGATGGCGGACGATTCAGTAACCATGGTCCGAGCCGGGGCGGTTTTGGAGGGCCGGCGCGCCCGCGGTTTGGCGGCGGCCAGCGCAAGGATGGTCCGGAGCTATTTGATGCGATCTGCAGTAAGTGCGGCAAGCCTTGCCAGGTTCCGTTCCGTCCGAACGGCCAAAAGCCGGTGTATTGCAGGGCGTGTTTCGGTAACCCTATAAAGACCCCTGTGGATCGAGAAAATTTTGTCAGGAGGGATGTTCCTATGGTTCCTTTTGAGCCACGCGAGCGCCAGACAGAGAATCGCGAGATCGCCGACTTGAAACAGCAGATCGGTATTATGAATTCTAAAATGGATAGCATCTTGCGGATTTTGGGATCTTTGCCTCGCGCCGCCGCACCAGCCGCGGTTGTACCGCCGCCAGCCGCACCTAAAACTGATACGCGCGAAATTATCCAGAAAGAAATTTCGAAGAAGAAGGTTGTAAAGAAAAAAAGCACAGTGAAAAAGAAATAAAATATAGGAATTCGACACTATGTTTGGAGATCATGGTTTTGAGCAGAAGTTTACAACGAAAGCAGACAGAAACAATGAGTTTCCCGGACAAGAATTGGAGGTCGAGTATGCTTTGCCGCCGAACATCGATACCGATCATTTAGCTCAGGCGATACGAGATGCCTTTTCCGAGGATACCGCTGGCCCATATCAAATTGCAAAAAGTATGCCGTTCGTTGCCGAATCAAAAACGAAGCACTTGCGATATTCGGTTCAAGATGGGGACGGAGAGAAAAACAGAAAATTATTTGTTGTGAATATTCGTGAAAGAGACGGAGTGATGAGCGTGAAAAGGAAAGGAGCTAAATCGAAAAGAAAAGGCATTATGTTCCGTGATGAGTCAGAGGAACAGCTGCCATTCAAGGAATGGACACCGGAAGCAGAGAAACAAGTAAAATCAGAACAAGGGATCTTATTTGATGTTTCGCCTGAGGATATCATTCAAACGGGAGAAACCATGAAAAGAAAACTGAAAATAAGGATAGAGAACCAGGATACAAAGAGGATTTATTCCATTGGAGTTACAACGAAAACGAAACAGGATGGCCGTGCAGAAAATTCATTGTCCATCGACTATATCGGAAAAGAAGCGGAAGGATCTGCCGAGAACGAACCAGCGTCGATAAAGAATGCAGTGGCAGAAGACATTAAAAAAATAAAAGAAAAAGTTTTAACCTTAACGTCGGACATTAAATAACCGATAAATACGGAAATTTCTTATTTCTCGAAAGTAGGGTAGTGTAAACGCATGCTTATTGATGATGTAATAACAAGGATTGCGGCAGGGGACGGCGGCAAGGGCGCCGTGGCGTTTAACAGCAACATGATGGCGTTAGGGCCGGTTGGCGGAGCGGGTGGCCATGGTGGCAATGTGATCGCGGTCGGCGTGTCCGATATGAGCGCCCTGAACCAGTTTCGGTTCAAGAAAGAGTTCGTGGCAGAGAACGGCCGGGAAGGTCGCGGACAATTTCGCGATGGCCATGATGGCGCAGATCTCATTTTGAAGCTTCCCGTGGGAACAGTTGCGCATAATCTGACGACCGGCGAGGATGTGAGCATCGAGCATATCGGCGAGCAGGTCGTTCTTGCAAAGGGCGGTCTTGGCGGGCGTGGCAATTTCTATTTTCGCTCGGCGCATAATACGTCACCGAAAAATTTTCAGCCGGGCCTGCCGGGCGAACAGTTTTCGTTCCGCTTCGAATTGAAGCTCATCGCGGACGTCGGTTTCGTGGGACTTCCGAACGTGGGCAAATCGAGCATGCTGAACGAACTTACGAATGCCCGGACAAAAGTCGCGAATTATCCTTTCACGACGCTCGAACCGAATCTCGGCGTGTATTACGAGCTGATCCTCGCGGACATTCCGGGACTCATCGAAGGATCATCGTCCGGCAAGGGACTTGGTACGAAATTTTTGCGCCATATCGAACGCACGCGTATCTTGTTCCATTTTATTTCATCGGAATCGTTGGACTTGGAGCGCGATTACAAAACCATTCGCCGCGAGCTTGGCACCCACAGTAAACAGCTTCTCGAAAAGCCGGAATATCTTTTTCTTTCCAAGTGCGATCTCTTCGAGAAAAAAGAATTAAAGGAAAAATTGGAGATTTTGAAAAAGCTCAACCCGACCGCCATCGCCGTTTCCATTGCCGACGAAGCCAGCGTGGAGAAGATAAAGAAAATATTGAATAAGATCAAGAAAGGGAAGTGACGGCACTAATCAGGTGGGATATGACGTAGATACGAATGGATTTTTTGATTGCCCAGCCATTTAGATTGCCCGGTTGCAAGCTCTGCGGAAGATGAGATACATCGGTGACACTCTGGTGTTACCCGATGACCTACAA
>CAYUBE010000038.1:0-3932 GCA_964442965.1 uncultured Candidatus Saccharibacteria bacterium | reverse complement strand
AGCTTTTTCGTCTATGTTGACCGCCGGAAAAACACACTTAATGCTCCTTAACTCTCAATTTTATTAGACTGTTCTCGCCGTAAAGATGGGGCCGTAGTTCATACAGTCAGAATATCGTCTTTGGAAAGCGATGAATCGGGTGCGAATCCCGACGGCTCCACGGTAAGAATGCCGCAGAAATGCGGCATTCTTTTAGTCGGGAAGATTTTCGAAAGAAAACGGGCATGCCTTGCGTTTCTTATTGTTTTTTGCTATAACTTACGGGTAATATATTGGTATGATCCAGCGCATTAAAAGATTTTTTACGGAATCGTGGACTGAGTTGCGTCATGTCAACTGGCCGACGCGGCAGGAGGCGATCCGGCTGACCAGCATCGTGATCGGGATGTCTATTGGACTCGCGGTTTTTTTGGGCGCCTTTGATTATCTTTTCACGACCATTTTGAAATCAGCGATCACCCCGTAAAACAATATAATTTCATGACGCCGACCCACGTTTTACCCCAAGGAGCAAAAGCGGAAAAAGAAAAATCACGGCAATGGTATGCCGTGCAGACGTATTCGGGCTACGAAGAAGCTGTGGCGCGGTATCTGAAACAGCGCGTCGAATCGCTCGCGATGGGCGATAAGATTTTCAATATTCTGGTGCCAAAGGAAAAAAAGATCAAAGTGAAGGGCGGCCGCCGCGCGACGATCGAAGAAAAGATCTATCCTGGCTACGTACTGGTTGAAATGGTCCTCACGGAGGATTCGTGGTACGTGGTTCGGAACACGCCGCGCGTGACCGGATTCGTCGGCCCCGACAATACCACGCCGACGCCCTTGTCCCGCGAAGAAGTCGATTCGTTGCTTTCCCGATCGGACAATCACGAGGAGAAAATGACGATTGATTTCCGGGTGGGTGACCTCGTGAAGATAACCGATGGGCCGTTCAAGGATTACGATGGGAAGATCGAGGAGGTGAACGAGGAACGGGGAAGCGTCAAGGTATTGGTTCCGATCTTTGGCCGCGATACGGCGGTTGAACTTGACTCGCTGCAGGTAAAAAAGGTATAAGGAATATTGTAATATTCCATAAATTTCCGTCGCTCGGCCATCACAAAAATAAATTTTCGCGTGGCCTCACTAGGAAATATAAAAGATAACCATGACCCAGTGCTTTTTCTGCTCACAGAATCTCAATGACGTTGATTACAAGGAAGTAGATCTTCTGCGGCGTTTTATTTCAAGCCAGGCGAAGATCATCGATCCACAGCATACCGGCATCTGCGCCAAGCATCAGCGGAAGTTGGCCCAGGCCATCAAGCGCGCGCGTTTTATGGCGCTTCTCCCGTATGTGAGAAAATAAGACAAAAAGCGTCCCGCTACGGCGGGATGTTTCTATAAGTCAAGAAACAAACCTTCCGGGTTTTTCATGGAAAACAATTTCCTTTTTGGGGCATCGACATCTTCCCATCAGGTGGAAGGAGATACCCATAACGACTGGACTGCGTGGGAAGTGAAGAAGGCAAAGGAATTTGCCCGTCGCGCAGCATCGCGTTCGTGGCCCGATCATATTCTCAATAATTTTCCGAACCCGCTTCAGGAGGAAAATTATATTTCCGGGCGCGCGTGTGATCACTATCATCGATTTCGCGAAGATTTTGATCTTGCAAAGTCGCTTGGCCATACGGCGCATCGCTTCTCGATAGAATGGTCGCGCATTGAGCCGGAAGAAGGAAGGTTCGATGAGCGCGAAATCGAGCATTACCGCGAAGTGGTCACGGCGCTCCGTGAACGTGACATGGAACCGTTCGTCACGTTGTGGCATTATACATTGCCGGTCTGGCTCGCAGAAAAAGGAGGGGTCATGAACCGAAGATTCCCAGAATATTTTGCACGCTACGCCGAGCAGATGTCCCGGGCGCTCAAGGATGTCTCGTTTTGGATGACGATCAATGAACCGGAAATTGTTGCCATATATGCTTACAGCAAGGGAACGCGTCCGCCGCAAAAACGCGGCATGCTATCTTTCTATCAGAGCATGTCTCGTATGATTCGTGCCCATTGCCTTGCCTATCGAAGCATAAAAAGTGTCGCGCCGGAGTCTCACGTGGGCGCGGCCATGCATATGAGCTGGTTTGAGTCAGCCGGTGGTCCGGTTAATAATTGTCTGAAATATCTCGTTGACCGTTTCGGCAATTTTTATTTTCTCGATCGCGCCGTAATGCACTCCGATTTCATAGGACTGAATCATTATGGTCACAATCGTATTGATTGGGGTTTCAATAAAAACGGGAACAAGGAGATGACGGATGTCGGATGGGAGATCTATCCAGAAAGTATTTATAGAGTTTTGCAGCAACTCAGGAAATACGACATGCCCATTTATATCACTGAAAATGGTCTTGCGGACGCGCGGGATGATAAACGGGCGTCGTTCATCGAACGATATCTGGAATACGTTAAAAAGGCCATGGACGACGGCGTGGATGTGCACGGTTATTTACACTGGTCACTCTTGGATAATTTTGAATGGGATAGCGGGTTTTGGCCGCGGTTCGGGCTTGTGGAAATTGATTACCGTACGCTCGGGCGAAGGGTGCGCCCAAGCGCACTCGTCTATAAAAGGGTTATCGAAACGTGGCATGAAAAATAGTATTGTTATCTCCGCCGATAAAAATATCGTTGCGCCCGCTGAGGTGGCGGCGATTTATGTTGAGCTTGGCTGGGGAACGGAGAGAGAATATTCCGCCGCACGGATGAAACAGTCGCTCGAAAATTGCGACATTGTGGTGTCGGCGCGAAACGCGGGAGGCGAACTCATCGGCATCGGGCGCGCACTCTCCGATTTCGCGACCACAACAAAAATCCTTGATATGCTGATCGTTCCCGAATATCGGCACCAGGGGATCGGTAAGCGCATGATGCAAAAGATCGAGTCGCTCGTAAAAGGAACGGACATCTACGGCGAGACCGAACATAAAAATTTCAGTTTCCTCGAAGGATGCGGCTATAAAAAGCGAAAGGGGCTTATGGTTTTCGTAAAGAAAGCAAGAAGATAACCACGGTCTTTATTTGGATTTAATAGGATTTATAATATGAACATGAACAGGGAACTGGGTTTTGAAAAAAAAGAGGACTTGCAATTTGCGACCAGGGTTATCGCCAGGCAGGATTTGGTAGAAAAAATTTATCAAGGTGAACCACTACTCCGAGACGAGCGTTTTTTGCCGACGGAACAAGGTGGAGTGTTTGGATACTTTGATCTCGATGATTTGCGTCCCTTGAGCGGCGGGGAAAATAAATTTTTCCCCATTGCGGAAATAAATAATGAGATAGCGGGATTGGCCGAACTAGAGGTCGATCCGTATAAAGATAAAAACCTTTGGATCAAGTTTGTGTCCGTTGACCCTAAATACCAAGGCCATGGATGCGCTTCAAAATTAGTTCAAGAGATGTTTGAGTTTGCAAAGAATCAAGGATGTTCCCTGGAAGAATCTTTGCGCTCTCCCGAAGGGGAGATAAAACTGAAACGACTGATACGCGAGTCGGCTGAAAAGTTTCATGTGAAACTTATTTTGCATGCCTAAAAGGGAAGGAGCTCGCGGGACCTGTCCTTGCGGGCGAGTCGAGTGTGTGCACTGCGAAGCTTTAGCGAATGAGTGCTTGCACCGCGGAGCCTTGGCGAAGTGGTGCCGATGGCAGGGAGTGGAACCTGTCGTCCCGCTCATGGCGGGACTCCCCGGACACCTCTCGGTTTCCGGCGGTCCTATCGGACCTGCCTTCCTACGCGGGGAAACTCCCGTTTCCCCGACCCCCTTCCCAGGTTCGAATTCGACTACTATGAGACTCGAAACAAAAAACAGCATCCCCGAGGACGCCGTTTTTGTTTCGAGTGGCTCTCTTTTCTTCGATTAGAACCCATTTTACCCGAAACTTCTGACATTGAA
>CAYUBE010000037.1:0-4485 GCA_964442965.1 uncultured Candidatus Saccharibacteria bacterium | reverse complement strand
TTTTTCGTCTATGTTGACCGCCGGAAAAACACACTTAATGCTCCTTAACTCAAAAATTCGGGCTCATGCCGAAAAGTTAAATTTTGATGGCAAAAAACCGGTAAAGCCGAATCCTGAAGTCGCCTGTCTTATCAGGGAGAAATTCTCTGATAAAGACATGGAAGCCATGGGTCTTGTATGGATCGTTGCCATGCATGAGCCCATCAAGGATTCTGATGGCTACCCGAGCTTGCTGTTTGCTTACCGCATCGACGATGGCGGCTGGTTGAATGCGGTTTGGGACTATGCTGGCAACCAGTGGGACGGCGATGGTGGGTTCGCTTTCGCCCTCTCGCAACAATAGTGCTTTGGGCTTGGAACCTCGGATCTCTCTGACCCTTGGAACTTAGTCCTTCGGTTTTCTCCCGTGCTTTGGCATTCTGCTGAAGCACGGGAATTTTATTTCTGGTAAGATGAACATGGAAGTAGGCGAATATGCGGGTGGCCAGCCTTCGGTTCCACTTGAGCCGGGCGGTTTCCCGCTGCCGAACCCAGTATCCATGCGCCCGGAGTATCTGCGACTACGGTTTCGGATAGAGTGGCTCGTGTAGACACTTCATCCTTCGACAAAAACCAGGATAACCCTGAACGACTCGAATGGACAAAAAATGAAGCTACTTGGCGCGAAGCACTAAGGCATTTTGATGCCGAATACAATTCAGTTCCGAGAGTATTCAAGGAGCAGCGATAATGGTTTTTCACGCCACCGAAGAAACGATTGCCTCTTATCGAGGGTTATTGAGTCACGGAAATACTCAAAAATTGAGGGTACATCTCGATGCTCGATAAGTCTTTTTCCATCCGATGCGAACTGTTTTTTCGCTCCGAAACGTGCTACACTTAGGTTATTGAAATAAAGGTTTTTATCTAAAAACAGCAAGCTCTTTTCGGGGCTTGTTTTCATCAATTATGGCCAAAAAAGCGGAAAAACAGGACAGCAATAAGGGCAGCGCGTCGTATGGCGCAAAGGATATTTACGTTCTTGAAGGGTTGGAACCGGTCCGCAAGCGGCCGGGTATGTACATCGGTTCGACGGGCTCGCAGGGCCTGCATCACCTCATTTGGGAGGTGGTCGACAACTCGATCGACGAAGCGATGGCGGGTTTTGCAAAGAACGTCACCGTGGAGCTCTTGCCGGGCAACAAAGTGAGCGTCGTGGACGACGGGCGCGGCATTCCGGTCGACATTCATGTGCAGACGAAGAAGTCGGCGCTCGAAACGGTTTTGACGACGCTTCATGCCGGCGGAAAATTCGGCGGCAGTTCCTATAAAGTTTCCGGAGGCTTGCACGGCGTCGGCGTTTCCGTAGTGAACGCGCTTTCGACGTGGCTGAAAGTCGAGGTTGAGCGCGACGGCGGAAAGTATGAGCAGGAATACGCGCGCGGTGTGCCGAAATATAAGGTGAGAAAAGTTGGCCCGTCAAAAAATCACGGCACGCGAGTCACGTTTTCCGCAGACGGTGAAATTTTTTCCGAGCTTGAGTTTAACGATAAAACAATTCTCGACCATTTGCGCCAGACGGCATACCTCACGAAGGGCGTGCGCATTAATTTCTTCGATCGACGCGGCAAGGTGCCGATCGCGCACGGTTTTTATTTTGAGGGCGGCGTGCTTTCGTTCATCAAATATCTCGCCCGCGGGAAGAATTATCTGCAGGAAGATATTTTCTACGTCGAGAAGGAATATATGGCGACGGCGGAGGCCGGTGCGCACGGCAAGAACCCGATGGATATCGAGGCAGCATTTTTATATGTGGACGATACGCGGGTCCAGGAGCTGAGCTTCGCGAATAATGAATATACAGTTGAGGGCGGTATGCATCTCACGGGATTTAGATCGGCTCTCACGCGCACGATCAACAACTACGCACGCGGGGAAGGCTATCTGAAAGAGAAAGAAGAAAACATCACGAGCGATGACATGCGGGAAGGACTTGTCGCAGTCGTATCGGTCAAATTGCGCGAGCCGCAGTTCGAGGGACAGACGAAGGCGAAGCTCGGCAATCCGGAAGCGCGCACGGCGGTCGAGGCGGTGATGAACGAGGCGCTCAAGGAATTTCTCGAGAAGCATCCGCAGGAAGCGAAGTCGATCGTCGCGAAAGTCATTCTTTCCGCCAAGGCGCGGATGGCCGCCAAGGCGGCCCGCGATACGGTGCTTCGCAAGGGTGCATTCGAAGGGCTTACGCTTCCCGGCAAGCTGGCTGATTGTATATCGAAAAGCGCGGCGGAATCGGAACTTTTCATTGTCGAAGGCGATTCGGCAGGCGGCACGGCAAAGCAGGGAAGAAACCGCCAGACGCAGGCGATTCTTCCGCTTCGCGGAAAGATATTGAACGTGGAGCGCGCGCGCATCGATCGGATGCTTGCGAATGCCGAAATTCGGGCTCTCGTCGTCGCGATCGGTACGGCGATCGGCGAGGAATTTACGATAGAAAAATTACGTTACCATAAGATTGTCATTATGACGGATGCTGACGTCGATGGCGCGCACATTCGCACCCTGCTCCTCACGCTGTTCTATCGCTATTTCCGGCCAGTGGTTGATGGCGGCTATATTTATATAGCCCAGCCACCGCTTTATAAAATCCAATCCGGAAAGACGATAGCGTATGCCTATTCTGACGACGAAAAAGACAAGATCATCACTGAGATAACAAAAAACAAATTGCAGGCCGCAAAGAATAAATCATCGAAAGCCGGAAAAAAAGAAGAGATCGAAATTAAGGTCGTTGAAGGAGATGCAGAAAAGGCCACGGAAAACGAGGGAACCGAAAAGAAAATTTCTATCGATGTCCAGCGCTATAAAGGTCTTGGAGAAATGAGCGAAACCCAGCTTTGGGACACGACGATGAATCCGGAAAACCGGCTCATGAAACAGGTGACGGTCGACGACGCCGAAATGGCCGACAAGCTGTTCGATATCCTGATGGGCGATGCCGTGGAACCGCGCAAGAATTTCATCCAGGCCCATGCCGCTACCGTGCAGAATTTAGACATCTAAATAAACTGCAAACCTAGTCCATCGCAGAATAGTTCATAGTTTTTTTTACGACCATGTTCGAAGCTGGCTCAATGGAAAAAAATTCTCCGAACGAAGGAGATTCCGGGATTATATCTCGTGATCACGAAGACCAAGAGCGCATCTTACGTCTTTTAACCGAAGCCGAAGAAACGGGCAGCAAAGAAAAAGAAACGCTTGCTTATGTTGAAGCCGTTAAATACAGACTTCGCCGTTTTTACGGCATTGATAAGTTGAGTAATATTGAAGCCGTGCACCTGCGAAATATTGTCGAAGAACTCTTGCTACGCCGGAAAAATGAGGAGGAACTTGTTCGGCAAAAAAAAGAAAACCCCAGTTGGCTTTTGAACATTGAGTCCGAGGCTACGGTATTGTGGCTTATCGAATTGTACGGCATACGCCCCGAGGGAATTCCCTATACAAGGGAAATAAAAGATCTGACTACTGGTGAAATTTTTAAGTACGAGGAGTTCGAGGAGAAAGAAATCAGCCAGAAACAGGAAGAATTAAAATCGGAAAAACATGACTTTTCGGACTATCAAGTAATTTCCGATGAATTCAAAGAATATTTAGGAAAGATGAGAGAAAAAGCCCATCTTATATAAGTCAAAGAACTTTTATCTTTCATTACGACGATCAAGATGATTATCAGAAAAACAACTCAGGTCGGAAATCCGATCATCCGGAAAAAGTCTTTGCCGGTCAAAGGTATTTTGAATTCCAAAAGAATCAGAAAGATTACGAAGGACCTGATTGATTCAATGCGTTACCACGGTCTCGTGGGTATGGCTGCGCCGCAGATAGGAATCAATCAGCGAATTTTTGTGAGCGAAATCAGAAAGACGAAAGTAAGAAAACCGAACGAAATTGATCCGGTGAGAGTTTTTATCAATCCAAAAATTATCAGTCTGTCTCGCGAGAATGTTTCTGGTTACGAAGGTTGTGGGAGCGTAGCGAATGCAGGATTATTTGCCAGTGTAAAGCGGGCAAAATCGGTTGTCGTTATAGCGACGGATGAGAAGGGAAAAAAGTTCAAATTGCGGGCCGGTGGACTCTTGGCCAGAATCATCCAGCACGAAACCGACCATCTGGATGGAAAGGTATTTCTCGATCGCCTGACGGACACGAAAAGCATCATGAGCAGGGAAGAATATCTGAAGCGATAAACGCTATTGTCGGGATGATTTTCATTAAAAAAATCTAAAAACATTCTTGACGGTTTGATATGGCGGGTTATCATATCAGTAAGACGATATAGTCTGTATTGCTACGGGCTAGCTCATCGCTTTCCATAAAACCGGTCTCGCTAAGCGAGGCTGGTTTTATTTTATGCCAAGCCTATTTTTTTTTAAGATAATTTTAATGTCAATTTTGAGTTAAGGAGCATTAAGTGTGTTTTTCCGGCGGAGATTTTCGTTTGGGTTTTTC
>CAYUBE010000036.1:0-5464 GCA_964442965.1 uncultured Candidatus Saccharibacteria bacterium | reverse complement strand
ATTGTCGCATGTTTTTTCGGCGGCCGACTGTCCTAATTCAAAAGAGAAATCGGGAAGAACTGAATATCGGGGATCTCTCCTTGAGAATTAGTTATTTTTATCCAGATCGGAACATAGGTTGTGGTTTGAATGAAAATAACTAATTCAATAATAATGATTTGCTTAAGGAGAAAAAAGAAATGAAAAAAAGAACGGTCTACAACTGGTTGATAACTTTCCAGTTTATGTTCCTTGTGTCCATAGTCCTTCTGGGGCTAGGGATCGTATTCCATCATGTGGACATGGCAATAGGGACGATGATTTTCATGGCATCAGCAATGTTCCTCTTTGCGATTCTCTCCATAATTTCCGGAAGAAAGATAGGGAAGATTCGGAAAAAAATGGAGGATTTCCAATTTCACTTTGATAATTTAAATCCCACTCTATATTACGAGGGAATTGCGGATGAAGTGAGAGAGGCTCTTCTTGAAGCCAAGAATACCGCAGACGAAGCGCACGCGAAAGGGATATCCGGTGCCATGACTATATTCCACACCATGAAAGATCTCGCTAAATATTGGGGATTCAATACCGATCTTGGCGGGCGATAGAATCTCGTGCTAAGCCTCTGATACTCACGATCCGCGGTAGATCAGGGCAGGTTCGAAGACAGCGGTGCGGTTCATGGCGGGTACGGCTATGAAACCAAAGGCACAGACCTATACTCCCGGATGACTGCATCTGGGAAAGAATAGCAAACAGTGTAGATCCATGATGCGCGGTACGGCATCATGGGATTGAATAATGACAGACCCCGGGCTATGCATAGCATGCCCGGTTTTTTATACAGAATTTTTAGAATAAGGGGCGTTTGTTAATATCGTTCGAACATCGTTGATGCGGACCAGGAACATGAGAAAGGGACGTGGTCTGCGTTGAAAAAATCGGTGATCCGCGCTAAACTCTCGGTATGGTTGAAAAGGCGTCTATTACCAAACATGAACTGGAACATCTCGCGAAACTTGCGCGTATCAAGCTCGATCCCAAAGAGGAAGATAAGCTGATCAAGGATCTTGATAGTATCCTCGGCTATTTCAAAGAACTCCAGGAGCTTGATACTGCGGATATCGTGCCCATGACGGGCGGCACCGATTTGCATAACGTTTTTCGTGAGGACGCCGAACGCGAAAATACCAACCGTAGCGCCGGCGTTGAAGCGTTTCCGGAAAGTAAAGATGGGTTTTTAAAGGTCCCACCGGTGTTTGAATAGAGTTGTCATTCCGAGCTTTGCGAGGAATCTTGAGATCCTTCGCTAGGCTCAGGATGACGGATTAAATCTATGGAGCCGCTACACGATTTAACTATTAAGAAATTCCACGAGGGGCTTCTCTCCGAGGAATTTTCTGCGCTCGAGGTTACGCAGGCATATTTCGCCCGCATCAAAGAAAAGGATTCTGAGATCGGTGCCTATCTCAGTCTGGCGGAAAAATCGGCATTACGCGAAGCAGAAGCGGCCGACCTCGCTGTGGCAAAAGACGAGCCAATCGACGATCTTGCCGGCGTTCCGCTTGCTGTCAAGGACTGCATTCTCGTGAAAGATCTTCCCGCAACCGCAGCTTCTAAAATTCTGGAACATTATATTGCGAGCTATGATGCGACGGCAATTAAAAAACTGAGGGCCGCAGGGGCGGTGTTTCTCGGCAAGACCAATATGGATGAGTTTGCGATGGGGGGGTCAACGGAAAACTCCGCCTTCAAGATTACACGGAACCCACATGATCTCGAACGCGTTCCGGGTGGTTCGTCGGGAGGGTCCGCAGCTGCAATCGCGGCGCACCTTGCGGTCGCAGCTTTGGGTTCCGACACGGGCGGATCCATTCGAGAACCGGCGTCTTTCTGCGGCGTGGTCGGCCTGAAACCAACCTATGGTGCAGTATCACGCTCCGGACTCATGGCCATGACCTCCAGTTTGGATCAGATCGGTCCTATCGCAAAAACCGTCGAGGATGCTGCAATTATTTTTAAAACGATCTCAGGGCAGGACCCTCTTGATGCGACAAGCGTTGCGGCACCCTATGGCGAAAGCCTCACGCATCCCGACCTTCAAAAAATACGGGAATTTACCGTGGGCATCCCCGACGAATATTTCATAGAAGGGATATCACCCGAAGTCAGTCGAGCAGTCGAGTCTGCTATGGAAAAAATCAAGGGGCTTGGCTTACGGCTCAAAAAAATCTCTCTTCCCCATACGCGCTATGCGCTTTCGACGTACTACATCATTGTTCCCGCAGAAGTGAGTTCTAACCTCGCCCGATTCGACGGCATCCGCTACGGTGGAACCATGGCCCCCACGGAACGCGCGAAAACAAACTTGAGCGATCTCTATCTGAAAACCCGCGGTGAAGGATTCGGGGCCGAAGCGAAACGACGCATCATTCTTGGAACCTACGTTCTTTCGTCGGGATATTACGACGCCTACTATGAAAAAGCCCAGCGCGTACGCCAGCTTATTGCAGACGACTTTAAACAGGCATTCGAGAGCGTCGACGTCATTCTCACACCCGTCGTTCCCACGCCGGCATTTAAAATCGGTGAAAGAACGGCTGATCCACTCACGATGTATCTCTCTGACATCTTTACCATTCCCGTGAACCTCGCCGGCCTACCGGGAATTTCGATTCCAACCAAGAAGAACCTGGCGCCACATGAATTGCCAATCAATTTTCAGCTCATCGGAAAGAAATGGCACGAAGCGGACATTCTGGGCATCGGGCAGTTCTATGAAAAGATCGATTAACACAAAATCAAAAACATGGGCGCTTCCTTTACTCAAACTCTCCAAGCTATAACCGCAACGACGACCTACGCCATAGGCCGCCTCGGCAAAACGGCAATTTCCCTATATAACGTCAGCCTTTTGCCGCTCGAAATATTCTCAGCTCTTGTGGTTATCGTTCTCATCGTGGCAACGGTCGTCATCATTATCAAGACGGGCTGGTTCTCGCTTCACGTAAATCACGTGCGCAACGTGGTTCTGAAAACCGACATGTCGAAAAAGGAGGCTCAGAAAGCCTGGGCCGCGGTCCAAAAACATTTTTTTGCCGGCGACGCAAACGATCTCAAAATGGCGGTCATGGCGGCGGATAATATTTTGAACGATGCCCTGCGATACGCCGGAGTCCGTGGCGGCAATCTCGGCGACCGACTCAAAAATATCAAACGCGATCAGATCCCAAACCTCGACGACATCTGGGCCGCGCATAAATTGCGGAACGAGATCGCTCATGAAATAAATTTTTCACTGAAACGTGACTCTGCGGAGCGTGCACTCGAAACGTATCATGCTGCCCTTAAGAATTTAGGCGTTTTCGACGAATGAGAAGCTGTAAAAAAAATCCCCCGCCATCGCGGAGGATTTTTTAGAGATGGGTTCTGGCTAAATCTAGGGCGTCGCCGGCGTGCTTGATGCGGGTGTCGTCGTTGCCACCGGAGGCAACGTGGTCGGTGTACCATTCACGCCGCTTACCGTTATGTTCGGCGTTCCCGGAATATAAGTTCCCGAAAGTTGGACTGTGGTGCCAAGAAGCGGCTGCAATGCGGCGGCGACTCCCTTATCTGTAGAATTCTTTACGTACACTTTCACTCCGTACGGCGTGGTGATAATGTAGGTGTTTTTTCCGAGGCCGGCAGAAAGCACGCCACTCACCGAAACCTGGGTCGACGTTGCCGGCGTCGGCATCCCGACCGGAGGCGTGAAGAATGAAAGATTTGTCGTAAGGTCCTGATTCGCTGCCGTCGCCGATGCAACCTCCGCCGCAAGGGTCGTGTTTGAGGCATTGAGCGCCTGGATCTGCGACGCGGAACTTTGCGCAAGACTCTGCGTCCCGCTACCCTGAGCTTGAAGTTGGCTATCCAGGCTGCTGTTTTTCAAAAAAAGATATCCCGAAAGAGCGCCAAGAAGGATGATGAGCACAATAGCCAGAACACCCAGCAGTCCGATACCTTTCTTTTTTTGCATCACTCCTGCCGTGAACGAAGAATTCCCCATGGCAAACGGCTTCATCGCGGCCTGTCCTGCACTCATCGTTCCCGAGGAAATGATCTTCGGTGCGGTTCCGGCCGGAGGCATACTGGAAGCCGGCGCGACCGTAGAAACCAGATCGCTCACCCGAACCGTCTGCGGCTCGGGACTTTTAACCTGGCTCGCGGCGGTTCCCGGCATTGAGAAAGAAACAAGCTTTGGCGATGCTGTGGCCGTCGGAGTTGGCCCTGCTGTCTTCTGTGCGGCGGCTGGCTGCAGAACGGCAGAAGAAGACGCCGTATTCCCTTCCACCTTTTTCAGCGTATCCTCCACATCGAGCGGTGCCCAGCCGACGCCCGTGAGCGCCGCCTTGATCGTGTCGCGCGCAATACCGAGTTTGAGCTGAGACGAAACATATTCAACAAGCTGATCCTGTACCATGAAATTTTTATTATTTTATTAAAATTGAAAAGCGACTTTTTCTTTATTCTTATATTGTACCTCATTCATGCAAAATCAACATACAAGTAATGCACAGGGGTTAAATAATTCCTCGCACTCCGAACTTCTCCTGGCATCGAAAACGACCCGGCTAAAGTTGAAAATCCTTCACCGCTCGCCTATAATGGGATTCGTTCATGCGCGGGTGGCGAAACTGGCAGACGCACTACCTTGAGGTGGTAGCGCCCGTAAGGGCTTGCAGGTTCAAATCCTGTCCCGCGCACGCTGATTTTCGATCAAGTTTTATTTACCCAATCTGGTTCTAAAGCACCTACCATGGACTTGAAATATAAAGAATTGGTCCCCGTAATCATTCAGCGACTAAAAGCGGCACACGATCCAAAACGGGCTAAAATAAGAGCCCTGTTTTTTAAAACAGAACATCAGTTTTTTGAGAGACATATTCGCAATAAAACCGTGTTGATTGCTGGATCGGGATTGGGTGATGATTCTTTTGAACTGGCTCGATACAATAAACGTGTCGTGGGAGTAGAACTACTAAAAGACTTAATTGTTCTTTCGAGAAAAAGACTCAAAAAAAGACCTGGTCTCAAAAATCTTTCATTTGTGAATGACGATTTTATGAATTTGGAATTTTCAAAACACACCTTTGATGTGGTCGTGCTCAATATGGGCACCATCGGTGATTTTAAAAATAAGAAAAAGATTCTAAAAGAATTGTTGCGCGTCGGGAAAATAGTCTATTTTGATTTTTACCCTCCCACCTTAGCCGGCTTGAAAAAGAGAAAGGAAATGCATAAGGAGGAATTGTGGCAGGGTGTCCGCATAAAAAACAACGCCGTGATAAGCGGTGATGGCTTATATTCCGTTTCTATCTCCAAGGAGGAAATCACCAAAATGGTTAAATCTATCGGAGCAAAGATAAGATATTATAAACTTTGTGATTTTGCGGTAATGGCTGAGGTTGCAAAATAAGTTCTAACATCGTCCCATCCCGCGCAC
>CAYUBE010000035.1:0-5650 GCA_964442965.1 uncultured Candidatus Saccharibacteria bacterium | reverse complement strand
TATATTTGCAGGAACCTAACTCCCGAGGAGTCTCATATGTGCTGGACCAGTACAGGCTCTTGACCTATCGTCACGCTTTGCTATAATGGAGCTACAAGACTGGTAAGTAAGCGAGATGCTACGACCCAGTTTAGAAACAGCGGGCAAGCCCCGCTGTTTCGTTTTCTGAGCGAAAACCAGCTCACGGCAAATTAATGAATGAATTTCTTGAACCGATGCTGACCAATTTAGTTTTAAATATTTTGCACATTTTATCTTCGTAGCTATTTGGAATAATTTTTTTGTTTCCGCCGTCGCATAAATTTTGATAGGCGGCTGCATACGCTAATAGATCGGCGACCTGCTCCTCAATGTCATAATTATTTTTGCTCACAAAGCTGATCGACGTTAATAGGTTTTTAACTTTTTTGTGATCGAGACCTAAGGCCGTTAGCCCATTTGCTAAATAATGAATATATTTTTTATAAAACCATATGTCCTTTTGTGTGCCAGCGGATTCAATAATGACCTGCCCTTGGTGTTTGTGGGTTGCCAAAAATTCAATGAAAAATTTTATCATGGCATCTGCGGCGGTTTCGTAGACGATTTTACTACTCCAACCAAGTGTGCGGGCTTTAGTTTTATCGACGGCAACCGCAATACATTTAACGGTAGTTTGCGATAGAAAATCGAATAAGTCTTTTTGAAATTGAGCTTCCACGGCCGGATCTTTCAAGATGGCAAAATTATTCTCCCGACGACCTATTTCCCGTGAGTGGAAAATGACGTTGGTTTTTCCCCAATAGCGAAATTTGATTTGATCCGCCTTGGTTTTTAGATCGTTGGCTTGATAATCCCTGACGACAATACCATTGAGAACAAAATAAGTCTGGTAGCCTGTAGTTCCTACGACCGGTAGATCGGTAGTTCCCGTTTCGTCTAAAAATAACCGATGTATCATGCATCCATTATAGCAATAATAGCGATGCATTGCATTGACGGCCTATTGCTGTCGGTTCGACTATCCAATTTTTGAACACTTATCGTTTCGGTGAAAAATCATTTTTGAGAATTTTTTGTGCTTCCCGCGAAAATTCGCCTGTTCAATTTCTGAACATAAGCAAAATACCCCAGATGTTCTCTGGGGTATTTTTGGCATATACAATTTCTGAATATTTAGCGTTTAGCCCACTGCGGGGACCGGCGGGCTTTCTTTTTGCCGTACTTCTTGCGTTCCACAGCGCGGGAATCGCGGGTCATGAATCCAAAGACCCGTAGGCGCTTCTTCAATTCTGCGTCCTGTTTCACGAGCGCGCGGGCGACGCCAAGGCGGACCGCTCCGGCCTGTGCATGAATGCCGCCGCCTGATACTTTTGCGCTCACATCCCACTCCCCTGCGATCTTGAGGCTCGTGAGAGGTGCAATGGCATCGGCAACGAGGCGGGCGAGCGGGAAATACTGTTTTGCGTCCTTGTCGTTTACGATTACTTTACCGCTCCCCTTCATAACGCGAACACGGGCAATCGACGTCTTCCGGCGACCGACGGCTTCAACATACTTGCCGCCCGCCTTCGGCACGGATGCTTTATGTTCCTTCGAAGCATGCGCAACGGGCGTACGCTTTACTGCTGGTTTTTTTACGATTTCTGGCATGATTGATTTAAACTGTTCTAAATATTGTAAGGTTGTAACGATGCGAGGGTATTTTACACTAGAACACTAGAACACTACAACATTCAGGCTGTTTTATTCGTTTCCTTTTCCTTTTCGACAAAGATCAGATTTTTCAATCTCCGCTGATTCAAAAAATTCTTAGGAAGCATCTTGCGGACCGCCTCGCGGATCGCCTGCTTCGGGTTTTTCGCGAGCCGCTCTTCAAGCCGCGTTTCCTTCAAGTGGCCGACGTAACCCGTGTGATGGTAATATACTTTTTGCACGAGCTTCTTGCCGGTCACCGCAACCTCGCCGTAGTTCTTCACGAAAACGCGGTCCTTGCCTACTCGGTTCGGTTCATACGTCGCATGTTTCTTTCCCTGCAAAATGAGAGCGATGTCGGATGCCACGCGGCCCAATATTCTATTCTTTGCATCAATATGATAATCCATGGTTGTTATACAAATTCGACGCGCGCCATGGTGACTCCATCACGCTTACGAGCCTTTTGTAGTTTTACGATGCGGAGGTATCCTCCTTTTCGTTCGGCATAGCGCGGCCCGAGATCGTCGCAAAGCTTTTTCGTAATACGCTGGTTCTGAACGCGGCTCGAGATGAGCCGTCGGCTCGCGAGATCATTCTTCTTCGCAAACGTAACAAGCTTTTCCACGATCGGGCGCACTGCCTTCGCGCGCGCTTCGGTCGTTTCAATCTTCTCGGCACGTATCACGTCGTTCGCCAAATTCCGCAAAAAAGAAATGCGGTCTCCTCGCAAACGATTGAATTTTCTTCCTTCCTTTAAATGACGCATGATAGTTAGGGTTTGGCCACTGGGGTCTAGCCACTAGAAATTTTTTTCTTTTACCCTGGTCACTAGTGGCTCGTGGCTAATTACTAGTGGTTTTCTTTTTCGTTTTCTTCTTTGGTTCCTCGCCGCCTTTCGGAAGATCAAATTCCTGTACGGTAACCAAGGAGGCTTTCTCGAAGTGGTCTTTCAAAATGTTTGCCGCCTTATGCAACGCTCCCGAAGGACTGACCGTGCCATCAGTTCCAATCTCAAGCCGCAAACGGTTGTAGTCCGTCCGGTCGCCGACACGCATATCTTCAACGACGAAATTCACGTGCTGGACCGGCGTGAAGATGGCATCAAGCGCAATGGTGCCGATCGGCAGCCGTCCTTCGCTCGTCCTTGCTTCAGCCGGAACATATCCGAGGCCGCGTTCCACTTTGATCTCAATATCAAGCTCGGCGTCCTTCGCGGTCAATGTTCCGATGACTTCCTTGGGATTCGCAAGTTCCACTTCCGAGTTAAGTACGATATCCTCCGCCGTGACGACCCGTTCGCCCTTCACCTTGAGCGAAAGGACCTGTGGCTCATCAACTTCCAGCCGGAAGCGCAATTTTTTGAAATTGAGCGCGAGCTCAACAATATCTTCCTTCAATCCCGGCAATGTCGAAAACTCATGTGACACTCCTTTGATCTTTATCTCCGTCGCAGCAGCACCCGGAAGCGATGAAAGCAAGGCGCGGCGCAAGGCGGTTCCGAGCGTGAGACCGTAACCCGCAAACAGGCCTTCTACTTCGAAAACGCCGTCCTTCACGTCTTCGGAAACGGTCTTTATGGAAACAGTTGAACTTAAATGTGAATATTCCATGATTAAAATAATGTTTTAATGTTGTGGCGATGTAATGTTGTAGTGATCTTTTGCATTAGGACATTACAACATTAAAACCTTACAACTTTTATTTACTAAATGATTCGACTAATAGATTAATTTCAAACGGCATCTCAACATCCGCAGGAAGCGAAAGCACCTCGCCTTCGATCTTCTCGCCGTCGAGCCTGAGCCACGCGGGCACGTTGTATTTTTTTAAAAGTTCCTTACGCTTATCAAGCATGCCTTTTTTCTTCGATCCCTCGCGCGCCGCGACACGATCGCCCACGCGCACTTCATAACCTGGCGAAACGACCTTTTTGCCATTCACCTGAATATGACCTTGCAAAACGAGCTGCCGCGCGGCGAGGCGCGTCGGCGCAAAACCCAGGCGAAACGCTATATTATCAAGACGCAACTCCAGAAGCTCTATCAGCTTCGCGCCATTCGCCCCCCGTTCTGCGGCGGCAATACCGAACAGGCGACGCAGGTTCCGTTCATCCACGCCGTACGTCAGTTTGAATTTGCTCTTTTCCCGAAGCTGAAGCCCGAATTCCGAGAGTGTCCGCGGGCGTGATTTCGGACCGTGCACGCCAGGCCGGTACGGCTTGCGGAGCAATGCCGATTTCGGCGACATGCCACGCTCACCCTTGAGACCAAGGGACATACCAAGCGCGCGTTCTCTTTTTTCTTTAGGGCCAAGCATGGTAATTAGGGATTAGCCGCTAGTGGTTAGCCACTAGTGAAATTTTTTGAAGATGGGTTATAGAATAGAAGATTCAATAAAAATTAGCAAGTTTTTGGGCCCTAATGGCTAGACCCTAGTCGCTAGTGGCTACACTCGTCTTACTTTTGGCGGGCGCGGACCATTGTGCGGAACTGGCGTCACGTCCTTGATTGAATTAAGAATGAATCCTTCCGTGATGAGCGCCCGAATCGCCGAATCCCTGCCGCTACCGATGCCTTTCACGATGACATCAACCTCCTTCGGACCGGTCGACTGGATCTTTTCGACGAGTGCCGCAATGACTTTCGATGAGGCGAACGGCGTTGCTTTCTTTGGTCCTGAAAAACCAAGAGAACCCGCCGAAGCCCACGCCAGCACATTGCCCGTTACGTCGGTCACCGTGATTACGGTATTGTTATACGAGGCATTGATGTAAACCCTTCCCTTTTCAACCCTCTTCGATTTCTTACCGCCGGCTTTTGCAACGGCAGCGTCAACCGCCGCAGCGTCTTTCAGCGCTTCTTCGTTCGATTGAGTGGTAACTTTTTTCTTTCCCATGGAATTAAATGTTTTAGTGTTAGAGTGTTGTAATTGTTGCAGTGTCCTATTACATTAGAACACTGCATCATTAGAACATTACTTCAAATCAACCTTTCTCTTTCCGCTACCAGCCGTCTTTCTTACATTGCCGCGCACGGTCCGGGAATTTGTTTTCGTCCGCTGTCCATGAACCGGCAATTTACGCGCATGCCGCATGCCGCGATAGGTCTGTAAATCTTTCAATCGGCCGATATTGCCGCGTACTCGCTGGCGCAAATCTCCTTCCACCGGATAGCTCTTTTCGATGAAATTCTGAATTTTTAAAATTTCCTCCGCCGTCATATCCTTCGCCCGCTTATTGGGATCAATCTTTATTTCTGCAAGTATTTTTTTGCTGAGGGATGAGCCGATACCGTAAAGGTACGGCAACGCCGCTTCAATTCTCTTACTATCAGGAATGTTGACGCCGAAGATACGCATGGGATTTTAAGATTAGCCTTGTCGCTGTTTATGCTTTGGTGTTTTACAAACAACATAAATTCTGCCGTTTCGTTTTACGATCTGGCATTTGGCGCAAATTTTCTTTACTGAGCTGCGGACTTTCATAATAATGAGTGATTAGCGATTGGTGGTGAGCGATTAGGTTTCTAGAAATTAGTGATTATTTTAATCGCTAATCGCTCATTGCTAATCGCTAGTATTTATAATCTTCTTATAATCCTTCCCCTTCTCCCGTCGGGGCTCATCTCGACAAGAACGCGATCTCCGGGCAGAACCCGAATATGGTTCATCTTCATTTTGCCGGCAAGATAGCCGAGCACCTCGCCCTCCACGTCTTTCACCTTGACCCGAAACGCCAAGCTCGGAAGAGCTTCCATCACGAGACCATCCTTTGCCGTCGGCGACGGCGCTGAATAAGGTCGCGGCCTCATATGGCAATAAAAAAAGGCATTGTCATGCGATTCCGACCCGTGGAGCTATCTGTGGTGACGTTCATCTGACAAAGGGATTATAGCTGAAGAAGCAGCGGATTGTCAACGGTCTGTACTGGTCCAGCACATATGAGACTCCTCGGGAGTTAGGTTCCTGCAAATAT
>CAYUBE010000034.1:0-5657 GCA_964442965.1 uncultured Candidatus Saccharibacteria bacterium | reverse complement strand
CCTGACGATCAATCCCTTGTGGAGTACGAGTGGACTGGTTGGTTACTGGCCGCTTACCGAAGGAACAGGAACGACGGCATTTGACCAAAGCGGAAATGGGAATATGGGGATATGGTATGGAACCTTGGGGTCGCAATATGCGATAGGCAAGGTGGGGCCATGGGCAGGAAGTTTTGACGGGACGGATAATTATGTGATGACGCAATCTTCGTCGTACTATCCCTCTTACACGCTCAGTGAATGGGTTAAGGGATATCTTAATTCTCAAACGGCCGGTTCTAATATTTATGGTTTGGGATGGAACGGCCTGGTCGGCATGAGACATGCAACCGGCGGTTCG
Source organism: uncultured Candidatus Saccharibacteria bacterium (assembly GCA_964442965.1). GTDB lineage: Bacteria > Patescibacteriota > Minisyncoccia > UBA6257 > 2-01-FULL-56-20 > CAJAQL01. Next base: position 5,317 of record CAYUBE010000034.1, on the reverse strand, counting down.
TCTCCGGTGACAGGCGTGCTTACCACAAACTCAGATTGCGCTACGACATTAGGAACTCAAACAAGCACCAATCATCTTGATGGCAATTGGCATTTGGTAACGATCACCACCAACAGTACTGCAGTGCAGGTATATTTGGATGGTAGCTTGAATACAAGCGGAACTATTTCCAGTAGTTGCACGACCGCAAAGCAAATCATCATAGGAGCATGGGCAACAAGTTACGGTTACCTCAATGGTCTTATTGATGATGTCCGCATCTATAACCGCGCTCTCTCGGGGGCAGAGGTGCAATCACTCTACAACGCGGAGAAATAGGAAAAGAGTAATGATCAAAAGGTGGCTATGTTCCGTCGCCCCGGCGAAGGCCGGGGTCTATGCTTCGGCCAGAGTATTGAAAGCGTGGATTCCGGCCTTCGTCGGAATGACAAAAAACCACATTAAAAATTTATTAAATAAGGTTTGACATGTCCTGCGGCGGACGTACCATAAAATCATGCCCGCAGGGGAAACGGCGGCTCGGATCCCTGATCGGCGCAGCTGGTGGCGGGCATGAAAAATCACCCTAGTGCACAGGGCGATTTTTCATTTTGAAAACATACTGAAAAAATGTTTCGTTCCACCCTTGAATTGGCGGACAATGACGGTTACAGCTTTTCCGTTCCGTTCTCCGGTGAATGACCAGAAATCGGCACGGGAAACCACGATTTTTCTACTGCCTCGGCGATAGGTGTCATAATGCGCAACCGTGGTGTGATGATCCGTTACGGTAGCCGACGATGCGATGATTGTTTTAACATTAGACAGGAGCGTAAAACGCTTCATCTGCTCGTTTTTGCGTCGGGGCTTTTTCTGTTTCCAGATAAGGTGGTGGAATCCGGCCGTGTCGAACCCGACATAATCGTTCAGTGCCGGACAAAAGACGCGGCCAATTGTTTTATAGAATGCTTTCGCTTTTCGTTTCGCTTCTTTATAACTTTCTTCGCTGGTGGGATTTTCCATTCTGCCATGATGTCGGAACCATCATTAAAAGATTCTAAAGAATTCTCTTGTCAGCAGGATCCCCTTCGCGAAACGATATGCTATAATTTACGTTATACCAAACGTAAATCCCTAAAAAATCGCTCAAAGTCCCGCTATGGCACCTTTTAAAAAAATAACGCTCAAAAATGGCCTGCGGGTGCTCTTGGTGCCACAGAAGGGGAGTTTGGCGGCGAGCGTCGTGATCCTTGTCGAGGCAGGATCCGAATATGAAAGAAAGCTGGTGAACGGCGTTTCTCATTTTTTGGAGCATATGACGTTCAAGGGGACGACCCGTAGGCCTCGTGCCGGGGCTATTGCCGAAGAGCTCGCCGGGCTCGGCGCGCAGTCGAATGCTTTCACCGGCCAGGAATATACGGGGTATTGGGCAAAAGCGGAGGCGCGGAAATTGCCGCACATCCTTGATATTGTCTCGGATCTTTATTTGAATCCTCTTTTTAATCCTGCTGAGATCGAGAGGGAACGGGGCGTAATTGTCGAGGAGATCAATATGTATGACGATATGCCAAAGGCGAAGGTCCAGGAGGATCTAGGGGCTTTGATGTATGGCGACCAGCCGGCGGGATGGAGCGTTGCCGGAGAGAAGGAAATCGTCCGGAAGCTGACCAGGGAAGATTTTCTGGACTATCGCGCGCGGCGCTACGTTCCGTCAGGGACCTTGGTCGTCATTGCGGGAAATTTCAACGAGCGGGCGGTTCTGCAAAAAATAGAGAGCGAATTCGGAGGGTTGAAAAGCGCTACGGCTCCGGCAAAAACAAAAACCGTGGAGCGGCAAAAGACTCCGGCAATTTTCACGCGTTTCAAAAAATCAGAACAGAGCCATGTGGCGTTCGGGTTCCGCGCGTTCCCGCTGTTTGATCCGCGGCGATATGCCATTCAGGTACTGGCCGATATTTTGGGGGGTGGTATGAGTTCGCGCCTCTTCAAGCGGGTTCGCGAAGAGCTTGGCGCCGCCTATTACGTGGGTGCCGATGCGGATCTCTTTTTGGATCACGGCGTTTTTGGCATCGCCGCCGGCATTGATCACGGCAAAACGGAAATGGTCGTGCGGGCGATCCTTGAAGAATGCCGGAAGCTCCGCGAAATCATGGTTCCAAAAGCCGAATTCGTGCGGGCAAAAGAACACATGATCGGCAATTTGGTTTTGGGGCTTGAAACGTCCGACGAGTTGGCGAGCTTTTATGGCGGGCAGGAGATTATGACCAAGAAAATCATTTCTCCCGAAATGGCCATTGCAAAAATAAAAGCAGTGACGCCCGCTGAAGTGCGGGCCGTGGCGCAGGCAGTATTTCGAAACGATGGTTTGAATTTTTCGGTCGTGGGACCATATTCTGACGGTGCGATTTTTAAAAAGGTTTTGAAATTATGATCATCACATGATAGAACGGCACAGCGTGGAAATTTCATGGCAGAGCTTGTGGCGCATCGCGGTTTTTTTGGTTTTCGCCGTCGTGGTTTATTTAGGGTATCAGATTATACTGGGATTATTCCTAGCGATTGTCATTTCCTCAGGCCTTGAAGGAATGGTCGATGTCATCGAGCGGCATCTTCATGTGCCGCGCAGTTTGGGCGTCGTGCTGATTTTTCTCGCGGCAATTCTCCTTGTTGCATTTATTTTTTATGAAGTGGTGCCGTTTGCGATCGTTGAACTGAATACCATTGCGCTTACGGGAGGAAAATCGACCGCAACGGCCACGGGAGGCCTTGGATTACTGTTGAGCCTGAGGACGTCTCAATCCGCAACGGCCATTATCAACAAAATATCAACCCAGATCTTTTCGGGAGGTGATGCGCTCGGTGTTTTCTCGGGAGCGCTCGGCAGTTTGGGACTCATCATTTCGGTGGTCGCAAGTTCGTTTTATCTATGTCTGAGCCGTGACGGCGTCGAGCGTTTCATCAAGATCATCGCACCGGTTGCCTATGAGCCGGCCGCGCTTCGGATCTATGAAAGATCGCGCCGGAAGATCGGTGCCTGGTTCCGCATGCAATTGGTTCTCAGTATTATCATGGGACTCATCGTGTGGGGCGGTTTAACGGTTCTCGGTGTCCAAGGGGCGTTCCTCATCGGTATCCTCGCGGCCGTGTTTGAGCTCGTGCCGTTCATCGGCCCCATCGTCTCGGGCGCCTTCGCCGTCGTTTCCGCACTTGGCACCTCTGCCCAGCTTGCGGTTTATACCTTGATTTTCTTCGTCATTGCCCAGCAATTTGAATCGAATGTGCTCGTGCCGCTTTTGAGCAAGCGGTCGGTCGATCTCCATCCGGTCATTGTGATCACGGCGCTTCTTATCGGCGCCGAAGTCGGAGGATTTCTCGGCATGGTGATCGCCGTACCGGCCGCTGCGGTATTCCAGGAAGTCGTCGAGGAATGGTCGGTTAAAAAGAGAGGTTTGCCGGTTCCCGAATAAGAAAAGATTCATGATTTATGAATCATGAATTTAAATAAGCCATGGACAACAAATTTTACATTACGACACCGATTTATTATATCAACGATAAGCCGCATATCGGCCATGCGTATACTACCATCGCTGCCGACGTGCTCGCGCGTTGGCGTTTTGGGCAGGGCGAGGACGTGACCTTCTCGACGGGCGTCGATGAGAATGCGCAGAAGACGGTCGATGCGGCGGCAAAACATAACGAAGAAATTCATGCCTATACCGATCGCATGGCCGGTATCTGGGAATCGACCTGGGAAAAGCTCGGTATTTCAAATACGGATTTCATTCGCACAACGGAGCCACGCCACGCTGCGGTTGTGGCTGATTTCTGGAAGCGCATGGAAGCGGCGGGGGATATTTATCGGGGAAACTATGAAGGTTTTTATTGCACCGCCTGTGAAACGTTTTATAAGGAAGAAGACCTCACGCCGGATGGATTATGCCAAATTCACAAAACGAAACCCGAATGGGTTTCTGAGGAGAACTACTATTTTGCGCTTTCGAAGTACCAACAGCCGCTTCTCGATTTTTATGCGGCGCATGAAGAGTTTGTTGCACCCGCGAATCGTTTCAATGAGGTGAAAAGTTTTGTGGAGCGCGGCCTTGAGGATATCAGTTTCTCGCGTGCGAAGAAAGCATGGGGGATCCCCGTGCCGGACGATCCGGAGCAGGTGATTTACGTCTGGGCGGACGCCTTAGTAAACTACATAACGGTCATGGGTGGCATCGAGGGCTGGGAACAGCATCCGGCGGATATTCACATGATGGCAAAAGAAATCGCGCGTTTTCACGCAATCATCTGGCCGGCCATGCTTATGTCGGCGGGGTTGCCCTTGCCGGGTCAGGTTGTCGTTCACGGATTCTTCACGATCGACGGCGTGAAAATATCGAAATCACTTGGTAACGTCATTGATCCGCTCGACATGGCGGATCGCTATGGCATCGACGCATTACGATATTTTCTCCTGCACGAGATCCCGTTCGGCGAGGACGGTGATTTTTCGGAGACGAAGCTCAAAGATCGTTACAACAGCGATCTTGCGAACGGACTCGGTAATTTCGCCGCACGTATCCTGGCGCTTGCCGAAAAAGAGGAATTGAAATCCGGCAAGCTTGATTCGGCATTCGAGCTGGAAATCCAGAAAATGCGGCAGATCGTTTTCACGAAAACGAAAGATTATCGGTTTCACGAGGCGCTTGCGGCGGTTTGGGCCGCTATCGCATTTGGCGACAAATATTTGAACAACGAAGCCGTGTGGGCGATCAAAGATGATGCTGAGCGCCGGAAAAAACTGTTTAACCTTGTATCGCTGCTCGACAGTATTGCCATGGTTCTCCTGCCGTATTTGCCTGAATCCTCCCGGAAAATAACAGCCTCGATCCAGTGGGAGGGGGATACCCTGCGCGCCAGGCGCATCGACCCGCTCTTCCCGCGCATTTCTTGAGTTTCCCACAGTCATTCCGAGCTTTTGCGAGGAATCTCGATTTCTTTACACCCTACCTATCTTGGGTTACGATAGATAACGTTATTTGCACAGGTGGTCCCGCCACGGCGGGATCAATCGCATCCCGCCGGAGGCGAGACGCCTACGGACTACGCATAGAAATGTATTTCGTTTATATTTTACAAAGCAAATCAAGGTTCCTTACAAAATTATTTACACCGAAGGGTTCAACACGCGTGGGGAGGCGATGTATAGGGAGTTAGAAATAAAATCATATAAAGGCGGTAATGCCTTTAAAAAATTGCTAGGTAAGCTATAATAGTCAGTGAAGTTTTGCACAGGTGGCGGAGCGGTCAATCGCATCAGACTGTAAATCTGACGCCTACGGGCTAC
>CAYUBE010000033.1:0-6448 GCA_964442965.1 uncultured Candidatus Saccharibacteria bacterium | reverse complement strand
TTTCTGCGGGATTCAGGGTGAGGACCACCACGATACTGAGGATCGCGATCACGGCGATGACTACCAATAACTCAATGAGCGTAAATCCTTTATGAGGCGACCTGCCCCGAGCCTGTCGAGGGGTCACAATCAGGAGCTCGATCAGGGTGAAGGCGGAACGAGGCGAATTTTGACGACTCATAGAAGAATTATATCATAAAAAAATTCGGGATGCCCCCGTCGCGGCGACTTCATTTTTCTATCAAATCTCCGTATTTCCGATAGAAATATTTTTTTGCGATCTCGACGGCAGCGAGATATAAAATAACGATTCCCACGATGGCGAGAAGAGGGAATATCCCTAAGCCCGCGAAACCGAGATCATGTCCTAAGCCGGTATACGGCAATATCCATGCAAGAACAACGGCACCAAAGGTGCTCACAAGCAGAATCTTGCTCGGTCTGCTCTTCCAGAATGGAGAACGGCTCCTGATGAAGTTCACGACGAGCGTTTGTGTTGCAATCGACTCAAGAAACCATCCCGTTTGGAACTTACCTCCGGTTGCATGGAGTGCTATACCAAGGAAAGCGAATGTGGTAAAGTCAAAACAAGATGAGAGCGGCCCGAAGATGATCATAAATTTTTTGAGAAACGTGACGTTGAACTTTTTCGGGCGCGCGAGAAAATCTTCGTCCACGTTATCAAACGGGATCGCGAGCTGGGAAGAATCGTAGAGAAAATTGTTCAGCAAGATCTGCGGTGCTGTCATCGGCAAAAACGGAAAAATGAGCGATGCGACCGGCATGCTGAACATATTGCCGAAGTTCGAGGAAAGCGCCATCTGAAGATATTTAAACGTATTTGCGAACGTCTTCCGACCCTCGGTGATCCCCTCGACGATCTCGCGAAGCCCCTTCTTGAGAAGAATGATGTCCGCCGTCTGCTTCGCGACGTCGACGGCATTCTGAACGGAAATACTGACATCAGCCTCTTTAAGCGACAGGATGTCATTCACACCGTCCCCCATATAGGCAACGACGTGACCGTTCGCGCGCAAAGCCCGAATAATCAGCTGTTTCTGCTCCGGTGTTACACGGGAAAAGATCGTAGTGCCATCCACGGCATGACGCAATTCCTCATCCGTAAATTTTGCGATCTCGTCTCCCGTGAGCGCTCCCTGTATCGCAAGGCCTATCTCCTCCGCGATCTTTTTCGTTACCAAAAAGTTGTCGCCGGTTATGATTTTGATCGCCACATTAATCTTCGCCATCCGCTCGAGCGTTTCCTTCACGGTCTTTTTGGGCGGATCGAGAAATGCGAGAAAACCCACAAAGGAGAGGTTCTTTTCGTCTCCGGCTCCGTACGGCGTATGCTGAAATGGCACATCGCGGATTCCGACCGCGAGCACCCGAAATCCGTCCCTGCTCAACGCTTCGTATTCCGCGTCGATCTTTTGCCGGATGGCCGGCGTTATTTTTTCCCGCTTCGCATCACCGCAGAAATCCGCAAGCCTAAGAATTTCTTCCGGCGCACCTTTCGAAATGAGAATAGTCTTCTCGTTTTTCTTCACCACGACCGACTCGATGCGCCGCACCGCATCAAAGGGAACTTCGTCAACTTTCTCCCAATCGTTCACCTCTATGCTTTTATAATTTTCGATCGCCGCATCGAGTGTGCCGCGCACGCCGGTCAGATGCTTACTGCTCATAAAACCCCAGAAGAATGTCTCGTCGCTCTCCGCGCCGAAAGGATCGAGGCACCGCACGAGCGCGATCTTGTCTTCGGTGAGCGTCCCCGTTTTGTCGGTGCAGAGCACATCAACGCCTCCGAAATTATGGATCGCCGCGAGTTTCTTCACGATGACGCCATGATGCGACATCGCGAGCGCGCCTTTCGCAAGATTACTGGTAACGATCAGTGGTAAAAGTTCAGGCGTAAGGCCGACGGCGATCGCAACCGCAAATAAAAACATCTGGAGCGGATCCTGGCGATTGAAGAAGATATTGAGCAGGATGACGGCGAGCACCAGAAACAGCGTCACGCGGAAAATAAACGCACTGAACGCGCCGAGATTTTTTTCGAATTCCGTGGGAACGTCCGGCTTCTTCAACTTTTCGGCGATACCGCCAACACGTGTCTTTGCGCCAGTCGCCGTTGCAACTGCAAATCCCTTTCCGGATACCACGCTCGATTCCATGAAAACAGTCCGCGTCTCGCTCGCGCCAGCCTCTTTCTCGACAGGAATCGATTCTCCCGTGAGCATGCTCTCGTCAACGAAAAGGTCTTTCGCCTCAAAGACAATACCGTCCGCGGGAATAATGTCCCCTGCCTCAAGCGCAAATATATCGCCCGGCACGATGTCGTGAACGTGCCGCTCCTCAAGCTTCCCATCGCGCAAAACTGCCGCCGTGACCGTCACTTTCTCGCGCAATGCTTCCGCCGCTTTTGCGGAGCGGTAGGTATTCATGAAATCGATGAGTGCGCTGATGAAAACGATGACAAGAATGACACCTGCCTCAAAGTGAGATCCAAGAATACCGGACACCAATGCCGCAACAATTAAAAGAATAAGCAGCGGACTTTTAAATTTGGAAAGCAGAATAAAAAGCGGCCGAAGGCGCTTTAGTTCTGCAAACTCGTTCGGACCGTACTGCTTGAGTCGCCGCGCAGCCTCAAGAGAAGAAAGGCCTTCCTTCTGCGAAGTCCCCTGTGCGGCAAAAACATCCTGTGACACGTCCATGTTCCTCATTATAGCCCCAGAATAGCCGAGAGCCTATCTCACGGTCGCCCCAAATTCCTTTGCAGTTTTCTCTTCGAGCGTTTTGTGCAAAATATCTATTTCGTCGTTTGTGAGCGTACGGTCGCTCGAGCGATAGGTAATCCGATAAGCGTAGCTCTTTTTATCTTTGCCGAATTTTTCGTCGTTCTCATATTCGTCGAGTAAGGCAACTTCTTCAACGAGATCGCCTGCGACATCGCGCACGAGATCGAAATAAACGTTCGGCATGAAATCTTTTTTCACGATGAAAGAAATGTCGCGGACAATCGCCGGATACTTGCTCACCTCGACGAACTTCTGGCCCATATGAAGCTGTTTCTTCACACGCGGATCGTTCGACCACAAAAGCCGGATGTCCGGCAGTTCCATGCTAATGATCGCAAGCCGCTCCAGACCAAAACCGAACGCCCACGCGTTGTATCCTTCGACGCCAAATTTTTTGAATACACTCTGCTTCGTCATGCCGCCGCCCAGGATCTCGATCCACCGGCCACCATCAGGACCGATCTCATCGGACGACTGCGTCGTCGGCTCCCCGGGACCAAACCACACTTCCACCTGAAGCGAAGGATCGGTATAAGGAAACGTGTCATCGAGAAATCGGTATTTCGCGTCCGCACCGAAAAGCCCCTTCACGATCTGACTCAGGGCATCCCGCAAATCGTCGATCGCCAAGGGTGCCGTATCAGCCGGCGTCATATACCACCCGCCGAACTGGTGGAAGATGTTCATATGCTTCCGGTCGATTTCATCCTTGCGATAAACCTTTCCGTAGCACACAACGCCGAGCTTCTCCCGTCGGGCAAGGCGCTCTTTCACTTCCGGAATCTGCGTATAGTAGTACCACATGACCGTGTCATGCGTGCGAAGGATATGTGTCTTGTCGGCGTAATAGGTGTCCGAAGTACTGCGAGCCGGATGATCCGGCGCAAAATCAAAAAGATCGAAATTGATATCCGCCGGAACGATCTCCGGAATAATGACGTTATCAAAACCCTGCATGACCGGCACCTGGCATGCCTTCTGAATGATCTCATACAAGGGACTTCCCGGCGTGCGCGAGAGGTCCGGCATCGCAAGATAGCGCTTCATGCGTTCCGCATCAGCATCAGTCCGCGCCGCAAGCGACGCCAGCACCTTCTCCTGGTCCTCAAGTGATATCCGGTATTCCTTCCCTTCCGTGGGTTGTTTATCTATGGGTTCCATGATTTTCCTATCATAATACGGCCGCCTGATGAATGCAAAACGGAAGCGTATTTTTCATTCTCCATTTTGAGACAAAAAGATAGCCGCTTATACGTAAGCGGCTATAAAATTCACCTCCTTTCTTGGCGACTTATCATAGAGTCGCCGAAGTTCACTTTTATCCTTTTATGGATTCAAATATTTTTTTCAATTAGATCCTCTTTCAGTACCGATTCGACGGCGTTCCCAAGCTCTTCTTCTGTATAGGAAGATAAATTATTATTATTTGCATCCTGAATGAAATTTGAAAGGGGCAACCGTAAATGGATGGCGCTCGCAAGAATAGGTATATTTGCGTGTCTGTCCGTAATGACCCAAGCTTCCCTGATGTCAATCTGCTTCAGTTGTTCCCGAAAGTCAATCAACGACAGGACAATAACATCTTCAGGAGAAAATCCAGACTCCTGAATAATATCTTTTACGATTCTGGCACAACATTCAGATTGTTCATCGCGAGATAAGCTCGCGTATTCCGAAAGTGACACACGATCCATCACGCCTGTCATTTCTTTATATTCAAGAGAGCCATACTTATTAAATGGTTCATGACACATGATTTCATGTGTTACGATATAAATCTTTTCCGGTTTAAAAATAGAAAAAGATTTCGTAAGCAGTTTAATGAATTGGCTTTTGAAACCCTCGAAAGAGAAATTCCATGAGTTAGGAGAATGAGTCCAAGGATCAAGTTTTCCATCATTACGGCTCTCACCAAAAATCGAGAGCATTATTATATCGCTGATATAATCCAAATATATATTTGGAGATGGGCATCTATTACTCCCCCAGCAAGTATCATCAGAACAAATTAATTTGTCCTTAAAACTTGCTTCGTGGGAATTTATCCAATCCTTTATTACGCCAACATCTGTCCCCTTGGGGAAACACTGTATCTCAACCGAGAAACCGAACATAGTGAGAATTTTCTCCATTAACGGTACAAGCACCGTATATAAAGAATTATCACGGTAAACTATTGCGATTGCTTTCATATCTATCTCCTGAAATCATTGATTGATAATTTGTTATTTAGTTGTTTTGCCTAGGCAATTTTCTATAAAACTGAGCTAGGTAAAACAACTAAACACTAAGGAGACTTCCTTATTCACTTCTAAAAATTCTATGGGGATTATACATCTATTTTATCTATACGTCAATAACGCAAAAAGGCCTTGGCTTCAAGGCATTTTTTAATCCAACAGCTAATAATCCACATCCCCGACTCAATTTTTGTCCTTATTTGCCTTCCCTGTTTTTTCTCCCTCCAAAATATCAAACAGCTTTTTCTGTATGGCGATCGCTTCGGCGGGTTCCCAAAGCTCGGCGTCGGTGCGATCGGGATAGCGGCGTTTAAGCGCTGTAATGTTCGCCGCCACGTCTTTTTCATCCGCCGTGATCTTTTCTTCTTTTCGCATCGCGCCCATCACGAGACTTGCGGCAATTTGTTTTTCAATCGATTCCCGTTCTTCTTTTTCGATATCTTCTTTCGTCTTCTTTATCTGTTTCAAATAATCTTCGAAAGAAATTCCCGCTTTTTTAAGTTCTTCATCTCGGTTGTCAAAAAATGCGGCGAGCTCCTGATCAACGAGCAACTTCGGTATTTTTATTTTTGTCTTCAGAACGATGGCTTGTATTATTGCCTCGCGTTGCTTTTCTTTTTCGTCGCGCCCCTTCCCTTCCGTAAGATTTCTCTTGAGCTCCTCCGTGAACTCCGCAACATTCTTGTATGGCCCGAATTGCTTTACAAAATCATCGGTCAGCTCGGGAAGCGCGGCTTCGCCTTCTTTTCCCTGTTTGTCACTACGAAACATCTCGCGGAGGTGCTTGATCGCCTCCTCCACCTCTTCCGGTGATACCTCAATCGGCTTCTTTTCTGCTACGATCTTCTGCGCGATTTTTTTATAGTCAGGGAGGTCAATCTCCGGCATCAAGGCAAAACGAGCCGTAAAAACGACCGGATTGCCCGGAGCGAGCTTCACAATGCCAACCTCTGGCCGACCCAACACAGACAATTTCTCATCCTCAAGAATTTCGTGGATAGCGGTAGGAAGTGCCTTGTGCGCCGCTTCTTCCAGCAGTTCCATCGGGTCTATCCGCTCCCGAACCATCGCGAGCGGCACTTTCCCTTTCCGAAAACCCGACACTGAAAGATCCTGTCCCGCCTCGCCCAAAACTTCTTCCTCTTTTTGGGCGAGAATATCTGTAGCAAGCTCCGCCTCGAAGGTAATCTCGCCGTCTTTTTCTTTTATCTTCTTTAAATTCAAATAGCTCGGCATGTAAATTTAATTAATTTAAAACAAACCAACCATACCCTCATTCGGTAGAATGAGCCGACGAAAGGGACCGCTGGACGCGTTGAGTATAATCGATTTCAGACAAAAACTGAAGGCTGCATAAGTTCAGATACATATGAGACTTTTCGGCGAACCGGAAAGTCATGCAAC
>CAYUBE010000032.1:0-6782 GCA_964442965.1 uncultured Candidatus Saccharibacteria bacterium | reverse complement strand
AAACCCAAACGAAAATCTCCGCCGGAAAAACACACTTAATGCTCCTTAACTCGAATTTTTTCGGTAATTCGATCGGTATCGCTGAAGAGTTGTCCTTTCAGAACAACGATTTCAGTCGTAACGCCGGAGGTCGGTTTGAAGTCTTTCGACTTCAAGATGCTCTTTGCATAATCACTTATGCGATAGCCTTTTTTCTCCAGGCGCCCGATCCATTCTGGACCGGAGGTTCCATCGCTCGTTACCGAGAAACGGATAACGTTGTCGGATTCGGTCCAGGTGCGGGGCGGTAAAGAAACGGTAATTTCGCCGCGGAGGAATTTTTCGACTGCATCCTCTCCGGCCTGTTTTTTTAAAATTTTTACCATGGCATTTAATTGACCCATGGTGTAATTTGCAGATGCAAATTCCGATGTCGTACTCATGATTAACTCCTTGCCCTTATTCGGGCGTTTCATTTCCTCTTATCCGAGGAGGAACCATGACCACTGTGGTCACAGCCAAAAATCCCGAGCAAAGTCGAAAACTTTTGGCCGTGACCATCCATAAGATGTCAAAAATCTGGTTACGGTATAGCCCCGATTTTTAGATTTGTCAAGCGATAGATTGACAATATCATTCTAAGGTTATATTATATAATCATCGAGATGGAAAACTCAAGCAATCGTTTAACTATCGCCTCTCCACATGTTACCATCCCAATCATAACGCATCTCATTCTGGCTTATAAATTATGGCACAGCTATTTACCGAACATCCCGAAAGATTCCCGTTACACGCTCGGTACAAAAATCGACGCTCTGTTTATTGAAACCACTGAGCCGATTTTTATCGCCACCTATTTGAGTAAGGAACAGAAAGTTCCTTATCTTCGAAAGGCGGCGGCACAGCTTGATCTTGTAAAATTTTTTCTCCAGATACTTTGGGAGATTCAAGCGCTCGATAATAAAAAATATATCGCGCTCTCCGAAAAACTCGACGAGATCGGCCGGATGCTCGGCGGGTGGATACGGCAGCAAGGGGCACCAAAAAAACTACCGGAGACATTCATTAAAAAATTATTAAATCGAATTTGACTCTGTCGCAGAGTGGTATATTATGAACCACGAAGACGGCGTCCCGCGATCACGGGATGGAATCTCTGAGTTAGCATAAAAACAGCCCCCCAGGGGGCTGTTTTTATTTTTTTCAATCAAACAGGAGTCTGTTTGTTTGGAATTTTTTAACACCATCTTTGTTATCTTGACGATGCCTGCATAGTGGGCCCTTCGTCCAATGGTAGGATGCCGTTTTTGCTAACTCGGAGATACGGGTCCAAATCCCGCAGGGTCCACTACGCGGGCAGGATCATTCACCAAATCCTTACCCTGTCTTCCGGGTCGCGCCAGAGCTTGTCGCCCGGCACGACATGAAATGCGTCAACGAATTCCTCTATATTCGAGAGTGGTCCGTTCACACGGAACGGCGACGGGGAATGGGGATCCATCTGTACCTGCGATCGCAATGCTTCTTCGCGTATCGCTCCCCGCTCGGTAATGGCATAGCTGATAAAAAATCTCTGAATTGGAGAAAATCCACCGATCGTTTCCGCATCACCCTTTTCCCGCAGTGCAAGCATTAAGCCATCGTAAGCGATGGGCAAACTGCCGAGGTCGGCGATATTCTCGCCGAGCGTGAGCTTGCCATTTACAAAAAGTCCCGGCAATGCTTCAAATTTGTCATACTGTTTCGCCAAGCGCTCCGTTTGTGCGTCGAATCGTTCCTTATCCTCTTTTGTCCACCAGCTCGCGAGGTTTCCTTTCGCATCAAACAGCGCGCCTTGGTCGTCAAACCCATGCGTAAGTTCATGGCTGATCACCGTTCCGATGCCGCCGAAATTCACGGCATCGTCAGCATCGGGATCGAAAAATGGCGGCTGGAGGATAGCTGCCGGAAAGAGAATTTCGTTGAACAGCGGATTATAGCAGGCATTCACGGTCTGCGGCGACATGCACCACTCGTTCCGGTCCACCGGCCCGCCAACCTGCTTCATCTTCCGGTCAAATTCAAAACGATGCGCACGCATAACGTTCAACGCATACGAATCCGAGCCGATCTCCATTTTCTCGATATCTTTCCAAACATCGGGGTAGCCAAGTTTCCGCGAGATCGCTTGAAGTTTCAGGACCGCTTTTTGTTTTGTCTCGTCGCCCATCCAGCTTAATTTCTCGATGCGAACCCGATATGCCGCAGTCAGATGATCCACCAGCTCACCGATCTTTTTCTTGGCCGTTTCGCTGAAATGCGCTTTTATATAAAGTTCGGCAACGGCTTCATCAAGCAACATGCTCACGATGCTCTGCACGCGCCGCCAGAGCGGCCTCATCTCGGTCATGCCAGAAAACGTGCGGCCGTAAAAATCGAAACGGCTTTTTTCGCGTGTTTCGTCGAGGCAATGTGAAAAGTCATTCAGAATATGCCATTTAAGATATGCCTGATGAATATTGAGGGGTAATTCCGCAAAGAGCCGGCCGACATTCGCGATAAAGTCCGGCTGACAAACGATAATTTCTTCCGGCATAATGATTCCCACTCCTTCAAAATATGCCGCCCAGTCGATCGCCGGAGTGAGCTTAATTAATTCGCCTTTTGAAAATTTATTGTATTGCTTTTCGATATCACGAAGCTCGACGTGCGTCATGGACGCTTCGGCGAGCTTTGTCTCAAGTTCCATGATCATTTGACCGAGATGGGACGGCTCTTCTGCACCGCGCGCATGAGGTGATTCCACGATTAAATCTTCCATATAGGAAAGGTATTTCTTGCGAATTTCCTTGCTCTTTGTGTCATCTTTCACGTAATAGTCGCGATCGGGAAGATCGAGGCCTGCCTGGTTGATATATAACGCGACTGTGTCGCTCTGCTTCGCGTCGGCATCCGCTTGCGGCAACCACCATGCGTCGACCCCGTTCCGATGCAATACTCCCAATACCCGCGAAAGTTCGATAATATTTTTCGCGCCGTCGACAAGCATGAAGAGTTCTTTAAGGGGCGCGTCGCCCTGTTCGTTGCGTTTTGCAAGATCAATGCCAGTCAGATAGAAATCGCGCACCTTCCTTTCGCGGCTTGCAACAACGGCATCTGGTTTTGCATCGAGTTCTCCAAATAACTTTTTTAGCTGTCGCTCAACCTCGGCCCGCAGGACATAGAACGATCCCCAGCGCGATTCTTCCGGCGGGATCGGATTTTCATCAATCCACTTTTGATTTACAAACCGAAAAAAGTCATCTGATGGTTTTACGGAACGGTCGAAACCGGCAGGATCAATAGAAGAACTCATGATACAAATATTGTAACACGGGCCATAAATTTCCTTGACGGCACCGCAACTTTTTTCTTTGAGCCGATGGCCGGATTCGAACCGGCGACCTTTGCTTTACGAAAGCACTGCTCTACCAGCTGAGCTACATCGGCACGAAAGCGCTGCTCTACCACTGAGCTAAGGTGGCGCTTCCCGTGAAATGTACCAAAAAATCTTTCAATCTGCAACGGCAGATTTTAAGGTTTCTTTAATGATTTGTTTTGTCTCTTTTGGCCCTCGGACCGCGATACATTCGACGCCCGTCTTTTTGACCGGCGCATCGTTGCCATGGCCCTTCAGGTCGTCGCCGATAAAAAGCATTTTTCTCTCGGGAATACGAAGGTGCTTCTGCATCTGCCGAATGCCATAGGCCTTATCAATCCCCTTTTCTGTTATATCGACCGACGTGAGACCCCCTTGGTGTACGGAACATTCAGGAAGAAGCCTGCGGAGTTCTTTTATGAGCGGCGTTCTGATGTCGCTTTTTTTATTCCATTTTTCTTTTGCCTTAAGGGGTGCCCTTTGGCCAAGTGCAGAAAATGTAATTTGCGTGTGGCGATCCTCGGTCGTCCTGCCCCAAAGCCTTTGCGGGGATTGATAGTGAATAGTTTTTAAAGCCGTTTTAAGTGCTGCTTTTATTTTCTTTTTTTCGCGCAACGGGAACGATTTTTCGTACACCGGCTTCCAGCCGTGATGATAACGATAAAATGACGTACCGACAGTCGGAAACAGAAAAAGATTTCTTAAAAGCTCGGGCGTCACACGCAAATGTAAAACCAGTTGTTTTTTGAATTGAGAATATTTTCCCCCGCCGATCACGGCGACTTTCTTTTGTGCCAAAAGCGCCGCGAGTACGCGCGCCATGTCAGGTTGCACGCTCGACTTGCTCGGCGTGAGCGTCCCGTCAAGATCAAAAACAATAAGATCCTTATCTCTAAATTTTTGGCTTGCCATCCAACTCATTCTATCCGAAAACAACGATAAGTTAAAATATTCAAGCATGGGACAAAAAGATCAAGTTTTTTCGGACAATATCCAACAACCTTAAAAAAAGACGAAATGAATGCTACAATAGACTTATTCTTGAATAAGTCCCGCAGCAACGACATGGCAAAACATAAGAAGAAAAAGAAGGGTGGCGAGAAAAGCTCCGCACGGCCCGCAGCTGACCGACCGACCGCCGAACATCGCTTGCATCCGGAGACCCGAAAGAGCATCTGGGGCGTCAGCTTCCTCGGCGCCGCGGTCATTTTGGCGCTCGCAGGGTTCAGCCAAGCAGGACCGGCAGGCAACGCGATCTACCAGGGGCTTGATACGCTTTTCGGCTGGGGCTATTTTATTTTGCCGCTCACGCTTCTCTTTGCGGCGGTAGTCTTTTTTTCTTCAGAGCGGCAGAAAATGGTGGCGACAACGCTTACGGGAAGTGTCCTCCTTATTCTCTCGGTGCTGGGCTTCATTGAACTTGTCGAGCCGACGAAAGGCGGCTGGCTTGGCTTGATCCTCGGATCGCTTCGCGTCCCCTTCGGCACCGTTGCGGCGATTATCATCGACGCCATCCTCTTTATCATTGCGATTCTGATTACCGCAAACGTCCCGATCAAGCTCCGCTGGCGCCGCGAGGCAGAAGACGATGAGGACGAAGAATATGAAGAACCGAAGAAAGAACCTCTTGTGGTAACGGGCCAGGAGCCGCAAAAACAGGCGAAAGAAACAGTTAAGAGCGAGGAGAAAAAAACCGACGCTGAAAATAAAATGCGTGCCGTCGTGGTCGAGTCGAGCGACCTGCCGATGGGCACCGCAGAAAAAAAGGCCAAGGCAATTTCTTTCGCAAACTATGTTCCGCCGCCGCTCTCGCTCCTGAATGCCGATAGCACAAAACCCACGACTGGCGATCTCATCGCAAACGCAAATATCATCAAGCGAACGCTCGAGAGTTTTGGCATTCCTGCGCTCATGGGCGAGATCAACGTCGGCCCCGCCGTCACGCGCTACACGCTGAAACCCGCAGAAGGCATCAAGCTCTCGCGCATCACGGCCTTAAACCCCGACCTCTCGCTCTCGCTCGCCGCAAGCCCGATCCGCATCGAAGCGCCGATCCCCGGAAAATCACTCGTCGGCATCGAGGTTCCGAATAAAGCCGCGGCCATTGTGCGCCTTGGCAGTTTAATGAACTATCCCGATTTCCAAAAAGCCGGCCAGCTTGGTTTTGTGATGGGGCGCGACGTTTCCGGAGAGCCGGTCTTCGCCAATATCGAAAAAATGCCGCACCTGCTCGTCGCGGGCGCAACCGGATCCGGCAAATCCATTTTCGTCCATTCACTCTTGATTTCGCTGCTCTATAAAAACTCACCGGAAACGCTCAAGCTCGTGCTCATTGATCCGAAGCGCGTCGAGCTTTCCGTCTATGACGGCATCCCCCATCTCGTGAGCCCCGTCGTCACGGAAAATAAAAAAGCCGCCGGCGTTTTCCGATGGGCGGTCTCGGAAATGGAAAAGCGCTATGAGATTTTGCAAAAAGCAGGCTGCCGCGATATTAAAAGCTACAATGCGGCGCACAAAGATGAACTGATGCCATTCATCGTGATCGCCATCGACGAGCTCGCCGACCTCATGAGCTCCTTCGGACGCGAAGTGGAAGGTTCGATCGTCCGCCTCGCCCAGATGGCACGCGCGACCGGCATTCATCTTCTCCTGGCGACCCAGCGGCCGTCGGTCGAAGTTATTACAGGCCTCATTAAAGCAAATATCACCTCGCGCGTGGCACTCCAGGTGGCAAGCCAGATAGACTCCCGAACCATCATCGACACGCCAGGCGCCGAAAAACTGCTCGGCCGCGGCGACCTTCTCTTCATCTCCGCTGAACTTTCAAAACCGAAACGTATCCAAGGCTCGTTCATCACGGAAGACGAGATCAAGAGCGTGACAAACTTCATCAGAAAAAATAATTCCCAGATAGAGGCCGGAGAAAGCAGTGTCAATTTTGAAGTTGCGGGCATCGCCGAGAACGGCAATGGTGGCAGTAAATCCTCAGGCAACAGTCAAAATTTTGACGACTACATGGCGGATGACGACAGCGATGAGCTCATGGACGAGGCGATCGCCATCGTAAAAGAAGCCAATAAAGCATCGGCGTCACTCCTCCAGCGGCGGCTGAAGGTGGGCTACGCCCGCGCCGCGCGGCTCCTTGATCTCATGGAAAACGCCGGCCTCATCGGTCCCGGCGACGGAGCAAAACCCCGCGATATCAACGTAGAAAAGATAGACGAATATCTGGCATAAATTTTCAGTTTACAATTTAGCAATTCTCAACGAAGAAAATATCCCGCGTACTGAACGAATACTGCCAAATCTTCAAAAAAGGCCTCTAAAATAAGGCCCTTTTTGTTTGCCATGCGGAAGATGAGATACATCGGTGACACTCTGGTGTTACCCGATGACCTACAAA
>CAYUBE010000031.1:0-7136 GCA_964442965.1 uncultured Candidatus Saccharibacteria bacterium | reverse complement strand
CAAAGTATATTTTGTCTCGACCTTTGTGTCTAAAATACCGGGTCCAGGTCATTCTTCGCCGGCTTCATATTCTTTTCCACCATCTTCATAATCGGCTATTACTTTTATGTAGAGACCGCTGATTTCGTTAAGTTCGATGGCGCGGAATTTACGGAGTCCATCTTGTTCCACAAATTGTTCTGTTGGTGAAGGGAAAACAACTGCTGGACCTTGGACGTAACGTTTGTTGCCGTCTTCGTCGAGGAGTATGCAGTACTCAAGACGTTCTAACGTTACAGCATCACGGACGTAGGAACCGTTTCCATCAGGGATGACCTCAATACCTGTTGGAGGAATATAGAAGGCAACCTCCGTACCGCTTACAATGATCAACTGACCCATTATAAAATTCGGCTTGTCGATTTCTTTTTCTTTCTCCTTTATTGAGTCGATACCGCTATCTTCATTTTTTTCACCACCGTCACCCTTTGTGGTGTTCGCTATCTGTTTCTTGATGACCGCTTTCGCTATGTTGCTATTCGCCTCCTCATCATTATAGATTCTAACAATGAGATATTGATTAGAGTGTAGATGATGTCCTTCAATTACTTTTGCCGTTTGGCATGGCCATAACGGAAAACTTATCGGACCGGGAATATTAATTTTCCGACCCATATACAGGTCTGTTGAAAGACTGGAGGTTCCAGTTTTAGGGAAAGGGTCCTTTTCTGATTGTGATGGATTTGTGAGAACGATATAGAATCCCTCTGCGGCACTTGAAAAAGATTGAATTGCATTTTTCAAGACATCGCATTCTCTATAAGTTCTATGGTTTTCGTCCCATAGTACAGGGATATCGGTTGCCGACAAACTTGTTTTGTTGGGACCGACGATGACATTAACGTGACCCTTGGTGTTGTCAAGGATATAAGCAAAAGTTCCTGGTGCAAGCACAAGATCACGATCGCGAGCGTCTGCCATAGCACGCCTACCTTTCTTTGATTAAATTGTTAAGAAATAATTGGATTGTTACTTAACGTCCAACTCTGGCGCAAGTTCTACCATTAAATATGCATCTCTGTCAAGTTTTTTCCGTATTCAACACCACAACGGAAATGAGGAGAAAAAGATTACTACTTTACGCTGTTTTCTTTGAGGAATCGGGGATCGCAGACACGTCACTATGAAATATATCGAACCGCGGTGGATAAGATACTCCCTTCTTTAAAGTCCCTGGCTAATTGTTCCGGACGGATCTGTACGTTGTCGGCGGGGCTGGCCCAAGAAATTTCAGCGAGTTCGTGCGCATGGGTTCGTGCACGTTTTTCGCATTCTTCATAATCGATACCATTCGTGACTTCAAAGAAAAATTCAACCGAGTGGACGTCTTCTTGGTTTACGAAGCTATTAACGTATAGCAACCTCCCGATCTTCGGTTCGACTCCGAGCTCTTCAATAATCTCCCTGCGGAGACAATCTTTTATATCTTCTCCCCACTCCAAGTGTCCGCCAGGCAGCGCCGCGTAACTCACGTCACTCGGATGCCTGACGACAAGCAGCTTGTTGTTGTATAAAATAATTCCTCGGCACCGGACAACAAATTTTTTAATATTAGGCATTCAAGCGTTTAGATATTTATAGTTCTGGCGTCTTTCGTGATATTGTCCCGAACTACCAACCCCCCCTACTTAACTGTCCCGCCGATATTCTGCAGAGCCGTGCGAAATTCCGCGACTTGGTGGCTGATGGCGGGGATGACACCGATGACATTCAAGACCCAATCGGCGACCACGATGATGACGATAACGCCGATGACATATCCTGCTCCGTAGACACAGCCACGCCACAGAGTGCGCCACGTCCCGTTTGAGACCTTGTCCATGTGCGACAGTTCATTCTCGATCTTCTTCAGATTATTTTTCAGTTCTGGATCAATCATGACGTACTCAGTATAGCAAAATTTTGGTCATTTCAAGAATGCAGCAGAAACATTTTCAACGTTTTGTTGGCCAGGGAAAAGATTTGTTGCGAGCGCGTCAATCAACATGCATCAAGATTCCGAGATGATCCGACCATTGAGGTGTTCTGAAAATATATTTCCACGCCGACGTGGGTACAGGCGATCCTCGAAACAGGATATAGTCTATTTTTTGCCTCCGGGGGCGTCTTCCGATGATGCTTCCGGGAAGCCCGATTACCGATGGGTCTTTTGAAGCAGTGAGGTCTGTGAAATTGGTTGCGCTCAGGAAATCGGTGAATAGTTTTGCGGAGGAGGGGATATTGAAATCCCCGATGATAAAAGTGGGCATATCGGGAGGGATCTCATTGAGGCTGGCCGCGAGTTCGTCGAGTTGGCTTTTCTGCAGCGGGTAGTAGGTACTTCCTGGCCTCGGATCGTCGTCGTAATCGCAGGTAAGATGAACGTTGTAAAAACATCGCCCCTCGGAAATTATTTTCATAAAGCCCTTCTCTGCGAGTTTGTCGGAAAAACTGTGGTCAGACCACCGCCCGCTCAAGGAGAATTTTTTGAATGCGGGGCGTTCCAGCGGGGATTTCGAAAAACAACACAACCCCCCTCCCATTTTCAGAAAGCCGTTCGATGGCAGATAGTGATGCGGAAAACTTTTGAGGCCATCGGACAAGATCTTTTTATGGCGAAAAAAAAATAGTTCCTGAAGGAAAACGATGTCCGGTTGCAGAGTTTCCAATTCGCCGGCGAGGCTTTTCAGTCTTGAGTCGAGGTGTGGCGTAAGCACGGGTATGCCGAAACAGTTATAGGTAACGATTTTCATGAGTTTCTGCTATGCAGAGTGGTCACTGCCATTCGATTTCAGTAACGCGGAATATTCATCAATGAAGCGCGAGAACACGTGTTCCCAAGAAACCTGATCCCGCAATTTCAACGCCTCTTTCTTTATCTTATCCAGCAGTTGGGGATTGTCCATCAGGCGAGAAGTCTTTTGATAAAAATCTTCCGCATCTCGAGGTGCTGCCAGAAAACCATTCTTGCCGTCTTGAACGAGCGATTGAGAACCTCCGGCGTTCGCCACGACCGGGACAGCTCCTGAAACCATGGCTTCGGCCGTGACATTGCCGAATGTCTCCGTGCTTGAAGGGAAGAGCAGAATGTCGGAGGACGCATAAACACGCGAGAGGTCCGTTTTTTCGATGTGGCCCAAAAATATCGCTCCCGGCATCATTTTTTCTATTTCGCCGCGCGCCGGTCCGTCGCCCGCGATTACCATGGCAAACGGATTACGGCTGCGTTGCCGGAGCAGTGTGTACGTTGCAGCCAATGTTTTCAAGTCCTTCTCCCAAGTGAGGCGGCAGACGCAGAGAATGACAAAAGGCGCCCCGCTTGGCAAAACGCTCTTGCGCCATTCTTCGGAGCGAAACGACGGATCGAATCTTGCTGTGTCGACGCCCCATCCTATCGTGATAACGTTCTTGACTCCGTGTTCAAGCAGGTCATTGGTTGTTGCGGGCGACGGAGTGGTCACCCTATCCGATCGATCGTATACCTCATGGAGCAGGAACCAAAGGAAGGGTTCCGCGAACCCGATGTGATAGTAGGAAAGGTAACGGGCGAAATCCGTGTGGTGGGTAGTAATGACCGGTATTCCTGTTTTTTTTGCGTATGCGATTGCGGCCCAGGCACTCGTGTCCGGACTGTGGACGTGGATGATATCGGGCCGGAAATCGTCCAGTTCTTTTTCGAAGCCGCGCATTCCCGGCAGGGGCAATCGATAATCGCGGTAAAGCGGGAAAACGACCGAGGGTATGGTTATGACGGGCACCGGCACGACCGACATATCTTCCACCCAGCCGGTAACGATGACACAGGGAAAGCCTTTTTTCTTTGCCTCGCGGGCTAATGCCAAGAGGACCTGCGCCACGCCGTCTTCTTTTCTGAGGGTCCCGATGAAATAGGCTATGCGAATCGTTCCTGGTTTATTCATGGTGGTCATTCTCTCCCAACGTGTGCTTTCCTTTTTTATGGAGGCTCGTGAAATAGAAGATCATCGCTAGGACCAACACCATGATCAGAAGCCCTTGGATCCCGCCAACCTTCATCAAGAAGCTTTCCCAAGTTCGCCCGAGTATGTGTCCCAGGACGACGTAGCCGCCGCTCCAGAGGACCGCCGAAAGAAATACCATCGGCAAGAACGTCTGAGGCGGTACGTCCAAAAAACCGGCAACCACCGACGCATACCCTCTGGCGTACGGTATCAATCGCCCAATGAAGATGCCCCAGCGTCCGCGCTTGGTGAGCAAGGCGCGCAATTTTTCTATCTTCGGTTCGGCAAATTTCAGCCAGCGGGGCTTTTTCTTTTCGATAACGTGTCCAAAGAGGTAAAAAATCGCGTAGAGAACGCTCGTGCCGATAAAGTCGGCCGATACGCCGACGAGGATAACCAGCGGGAATGACAACGTCCCAAGCCATGACAAGTAGCCGGCGAAGAGAAGAATGAATTCGTTCGGTACGGGATTCGGCACTCCAAGCTCCTGCAGGAAGATGAGCGAGAAGATGGCGAAGTAGCCGTAATGCGTAATATAGAGCGCCAGTTCGGAGGGCATAGAGTTTCTGATTTTAAGTCCCTCTTATGATATCACGCAATCTATTCTACAATCTATCTCGCAAATACCGCCAGCTCGCGGCCGGAAGTATTTATAAGATAGGTTTCAAATGCAGAAATCGATAAATTGGATATAATGAAACGATGAAAACGTTTTTGGTCATTTTGGTGATTGCGCTTTTGGGGTGGGGTGCGTGGTGGTTCTTCGGCTCTGGGCACTCGTACGTTTTTTCAGGAAGTACCTCACCTTCTGCCCGGAATGTTTCAGCACGTCTCGGCGTTGTTGCCGGCACTTCCACGGTGTCGTCCAATATGATCACCAATGTGACGAATGACGTCATGGCGCAAGCGGAGCAAACATTCAATGATGCCGCATCCGGCACTACGGCGGCACTCACGAACGTCGAAACGAGCACTGCAAATGCGGCGAAAAATACCATCGATAACATATTTGAAGGGGCAGTGAGCGATGGCGAAAATTTTCTTGGTATCGCGACCGGCACGACGGCAAACGATAACGCCACGGTAAACGGTACAAGCGGTGGAGGTTCTTGGTATCAGAATAACGGCGGTGCGATCTCTGTATTCATGGGACCTGTCGTGAAAGTCGGGCAGCCCATCAACCTCGTCATGGACGAATCACTTTTTTCAGAGCAGAACACTGGAAAGATTGATGTTTATGCGAATTGGGAGGATGGCACCGAGGAACATCAGACCTTATATGCCACCGGCACGAACGAGAATGATTTTCTTACTCACGCGTTTGCCATGGCGGGAACTTACAAGCCCCTCTTTACCTTCGAGGCGAACTCGAGCACGATCCAATACACGATGATCATCTCGGTACAGCCATAATTTGGCATACGGGAGAAGGATAGACACAGATGAACCACGGATGTTATTATGGGGGAGTCATGATGGACAAATTAAAAATACCACCAACAGAGGGGAATGTTGACACGGGAAATGCCAAGAGTGTTATTGAGGAGATTCGTTCAGAGATTTCCGTGATGGGCGGTAATGACTCCGAATTCGATGAGCTTAATAATATTTTGGCGCAATTGGAAAATGGGAGTTATTCTCCTGAGCGCGCGGTTGAGGAAGCCCGGAAAATACGAGACAGAAAGGCAGATTATCACTGAACGAAAAGTTGCTGGACAAGTTCGGAAACCAAAATAATGAGGCATCGTTTTTTTGATGCTCATTTTTTTTGCGCAATAAGATTGCCGGGACTTTTCCACAAGCCGTTTTTTCAAAAATGTCATACAATTATCTTCATGCAAAATCTAATTCCAAAGAAAATGTTTTTTACCAAGGGTGTCGGGCGGCATAAAGAATATTTACAGTCATTTGAGATGGCTCTGCGGGACGCTGGCATCGCTGAATATAATCTGGTGCAGGTCAGCTCGATCTTCCCGCCCAATTGTAAAAGGGTGTCCAAGGAAGAGGGCAAAAAACTTATGAGTCCTGGGCAGGTTGTTTTCTGTGTGATGGCAAGAAATGCGACCAATGAGCCGAATCGATTAATTGTTTCGTCGATCGGCCTTGCCCAACCTGCCGATCCCGATCAGTACGGCTATCTTTCCGAGCATCATTCTTTTGGGGAAACCGAAGAAAAGGCGGGAGAATATGCCGAGGATCTGGCGGCTACCATGCTCGCCTCGACGCTTGGTTTGGAATTTGATTCGGATGCCGCATGGGACGAGAGGGAACAGGTTTATAAATCTTCAGGTAAGATATTCAAAACAACGAACATCACCCAATCGGCACAGGGACATAAGGATGGTCTTTGGACAACGACTGTTGCGTCCGCCGTTCTCATCTTTGCATAGGCTTCAAAGCAGAGCCGCTATTTTCAAAAATAAAGCGGCAATGGTTTGTAGGATGATATTAACGAATATCAGACTGAGCGCGGCGAGGCAGACGCCGACGAGGAGCGGGGATTTTATAAATAAGAGAAGAATGAGCGCGGGCCAGATGTTTTTCAGGTCTCGCGTCGACGGACCGAGCATCGCACCGGCGTTGAACGAGAGGAATATCATGAGCCAGCTTTGCCATTGGAGAAGATTGACCTGCGACAACAGTTTTAAGGGTTCGATGAAAATGCTTTGCCAGCTGTTCTTGCCGGAAAATTGCGGCGCGACGAAATAATTTCCCAGGAGATAGCGGTTCACGAGAAAAAGGAACAGCAGTCCTCCGGCAATGGGCGCGATGGAAATTAAAACTTCCCCGAGGATCGGGAGCTTGGATTTTCGATGCACAACCTGAGGCTGTGTCGAAAAGACGGTAAACCTTTCTATTTTTGCTCCGGTAAGAACGCAGAGTATTGCGTGCGACGTCTCGTGCACGAAGGCTCCGAGATAATATAACAAGCGCGTGATCCCATAATTCAAATACCGCCAGTTCAAAAAATTACTGAGGTAGCTGAAAGCGGTGATCGCAACAATGGCAATGCCAAAACTAATATCCACCATACGTTTATCTTAGCAAAAAACATCGGAATCAGTCCGGTGTTTCTGATCTTCGTGCGCGGGATGGGACGATGTTAGAACTTATTTTGCAACCTCAGCCATTACCGCA
>CAYUBE010000030.1:0-7430 GCA_964442965.1 uncultured Candidatus Saccharibacteria bacterium | reverse complement strand
CCTTGCGGTCGAAGGATTTTGAGTCCTTTGCGTCTGCCATTCCGCCACCCGGGCATTTGGCGTCTATCTTAAAAATAACTCAACGCGACTCTCGTGGTTATTTTCGGCTGCGAATCGAAAATCCCCTTGAAATACTTTCCGAATATTCCCGCGTCGGAAGTTTTCGATTCCCGCTCGAGACTAACCGAAAATCCTCGCGTGCCCATTTTAAAGATAGACGCCCTTTATTTCTCTTCTGCTCACTCTGAGTTTACCGAAATCTGAGGTAAAATCAAATATATGAATGATGATCTTTTTCGGCAACGGGCGAAAAGGCGGCTCTTGATTCTTGTGGCGGCGCTTGCGGCCATAGCAATCGGTGCATGGTATTTTTCCCATCTCTCAACACATACCGAGGTCGCTTCTCTTGAATCGAAGATCGGCAGCGCCGTCGCGAAGGAGGTTCAAAAAAGCGTTTCGGATCCGGTACCGTTTATCGCGACGGGAACGAATGTCGCTGTGAATACCGACTCCCAAAACGCGGATACTCTGACCCGCGCAGGAATCATTTCGCAAACGAACGCACAGAGAAATGAAAATGGGGGACTCGCGGCACTTTCAGAAAATACCGTACTCGACAAGGTGGCATCGGAGCGTTTGGATGACATGATCTCAAAACAGTATTTTGCGCACGTATCGCCCTCGAGTTCGAGTGCCGAAACGGTGGCGCAGGCGGATGGTTACGATTATATCGCGCTCGGCGAGAATCTCGCGCTTGGGAATTTTGCGGGCGACCAGGGTGTCGTTGCAGCATGGATGGGATCTCCGGGTCATCGCACGAATATTCTGAACACTCATTATACGGAGATCGGCGTCGCGGCGGCGAAAACTATTTTCGACGGTTCGGAAGCATGGCTCGCGGTACAGGTCTTCGGCCGGCCGGCTTCCGATTGTCCCGCTCCGAGTGCGGCGGCAAAATCGTCGCTCGATGCCGCCGAAGCCGAGCTTGCGAATATGGAAAACGAACTTAAATCACAGTTAGTCGTGATCGATAGTATGTCTCCTTCGGGCGCGACCTACGATGCCGATGTCGCTGCTTATAATGATCTCGCCGCACAGTACAATGCATTGCTCGGAACGACTCAGGCGAATATTAATGCTTACGATGGCGCGGTGGAAACTTATAACGCCTGTTTAGGAAATTGATTTGCGATTCAAGAATCCTTTGCCGATGCACCTTTTTTCTTGTTTTGCCCCGTATTATAATGGAACGTATGCATGATATTTATAAAGAAAATAAAAAGTGGCTGATCGTTGCATCGGCTGTGGTTGTGGTTGGTATTATTCTTGGCAGTGTGCTTGTCGTTCTGAGCGAGATCAATGGCGGGGCAAAATCAGGCCCGCTGAATGCGGTTGCATCCTTCTTTCATATAAAAACAGTGCCGCCTGCGGCAAGTTCGGGCGTCGCGCTCTATGCGCCGACGAATGACTACGAGGCGGCGGTCATTGATGCCGTAAAGAAAGCATCGCCAGCAGTCGTTTCGATCGTTATTTCTGAACAGGTGCCGATCGTCGAGCAGTGTCACTATAATCCATTCAGCGATTTGCCGCCGGAGTTTCAGCAGTTTTTCGGCAATACGCCGGACATGACCCAGCCGTGCGATACGGGAAAAACCCAGCTTCAGGAGGTCGGTGGCGGAAGCGGTTTTATTATTTCTTCGGACGGATTGATTCTTACCAACAAGCATGTCGTTTCTGACGCGAGCGCCTCGTACACTGTTATTACCAACGACGGTACGAAATATACAGCCAAGGTTCTGGCGCGTGATCCGTCGCAAGATTTTGCGGTGGTGAAAATAGATGCGACGGGGTTGCCGACCGTGAGCTTGGGGGACTCGGACGGCCTCGAACTTGGGCAGACTGCGATCGCGATTGGAAATGCCCTGGGCCAGTTTTCCAATACGGTTTCCGTCGGCGTCGTTTCGGGACTTGAACGGACGGTAACGGCGAGCGACGAATTGGATGGTCAGCAGGAGACCATCCAGGGCGTGATCCAGACCGACGCTGCCATCAATCCGGGCAATTCCGGCGGGCCGCTTCTCAACCTGCAGGGCGAGGTGATAGGCATCAATACGGCGGTCGCTTCCGGGGCACAGAGCATCGGTTTCGCAATACCGATCAACCGCGCGAAATCCGACATCAACTCGGTACGCGCGACCGGAAATATCGAGTCGCCATATCTTGGCGTGCGCTATCTCATGGTCAGCTCTGACATTGCACAGCAACAGAATCTTCCCGTAAGCGTTGGCGCCCTGGTCCGTGGCTCAAGCGATGGTCCCGCCGTCGAGCCGGGGTCGCCCGCAGCGAAAGCCGGCATTGAGGCAGAAGATATTATCGAAAAGGTAAATAGCCAGCAGATCGACGCGGATCATGCGCTCGGCGACGTTATTGCCGGATATAATGTGGGCGATACGGTAACCCTGACCATCAATCGAGGCGGTAAGGAAATGACCCTGCAGGTTACGCTCAGCAAGCGTCCGGCCGGACAGTGAAGAACAAGGAGAACGGAGAAAGAGGAACGGATCGGCCAGCCACCGTTTATTAAAATTTCATTAAAGAAAACTTGTGCGCCTGTTTTCTCTCGTTATCATGTTTGGTATGGAGAGAAAGAATAATGATAAAGTTCCGGATTCGGCTGCTGCGCGTGACCGATATTTTGGAATGATCCTCGAAGATCTGAACGGAAAATTTTCTTTATTATTGGAGGGATATGGTGCGTTAAATTCTCGAATGGCGCGCATAGAGGAGCGGATGGAAGATCTTGAAAAAAAGTTTGAAATTTTCCGCGCCGAGGCAAATGCAAAATTCGATATTCTCTTTGAGGGGCAGCGTCGGCTTTGTGATGGCCAACAAGAATTTTTTGAAGCAATACGGCAGCTCAATGGCCGCGTCGGAATACGTGAAGGAAGTTAACACCGGACATCGAGCGTGCTTTATGGAAATCAATTCGGAATCATTGGCAATCTCATCCCGAGATTGACAATGACCAATTTGTGATACTATAATTGACGAATATCATTCCGCTGAAACATTTTATGCGCGGATTCGGTATAATGATAAAGAACCATGCCAAATTTCCATCGTTTCACCATTAAAGCTCAGGAAGCATTGCAGAACGCGCAGGACATCGCGGCGCAGAAAAATCACGGCGAGCTCAAAGCGCTCCATCTTTTGGCGGCGCTTCTCGAAGACGAGCAGTCGCTCGTTGTTCCGGTCCTCGAACGGTGCGGCGTGAATATCGAGAAACTTGATGAGCAGATCGATTTCGAATTAGATCGCATACCGCCGATCGTTTCTTCGGCGCCGGTCGGGCAGCTCTATCTTTCGCCTGAACTTATGGCGGTACTCGACAAGGCCGCCAAAGTTGCCGCACAGCAGAAGGATGAGTTCGTTTCCTGCGAACATCTTCTTCTGGCATTGCTTGAGGTGGCGAGTACCGCGAAGGGTGTTCTTGAGAAATTCGGCATTCGCCGCGAGACGGCGTTTCGAATGCTTGCCCAGCTTCGTGGTTCGGCGCGCGTGATCGACGAAACGCCAGAAACAAAATTCCAGGTACTGGAAAAATATGCGGTGAATATCAGTGACAAAGCGAAGAAAGGAGAGCTTGATCCGGTGATCGGCCGTGACGAAGAATTACGGCGCTTGATGCAGGTTCTGTCTCGCCGCACGAAGAACAACCCATGCCTCATCGGCGAGCCGGGCGTCGGCAAGACCGCGATTGTGGAAGGGCTTGCCCAGCGCATCGCCTCCGGTGACGTGCCGGAAATTTTAAAAGGAAAGGAGGTGCTCCAGCTTGACCTTGGTTCGCTCATCGCGGGAACGAAATTCCGGGGCGAATTCGAAGATCGCCTCCGCGCATTCATGAAGGAGGTAACAAATTCCGCCGGGCGCATCATTTTATTCATCGATGAGATCCATACGATCGTCGGCGCTGGCGCGGCGGAGGGCGCGGTTGACGCATCGAATTTACTGAAGCCGGCTCTTGCGCGCGGCGAGCTTCATGCTATCGGCGCGACGACCATTCGCGAATATCAAAAATATATCGAGAAAGATCCGGCGCTCGAGCGGCGATTCCAGCCGATTATGGTGGAGGAACCGTCGATCGACGATTCCATTGCGATCTTGCGCGGCCTGAAGGAAAAATATGAGATACATCACGGCCTTCGCATTGCGGATGAGGCGATCATCGAGGCCGTGAATCTTTCGGCGCGGTACATCACCGATCGATTTTTACCCGACAAGGCAGTTGATCTGATCGACGAAGCGGCTGCCTCGCGGCGGTTGGAGTCCGAGAGCTTGCCGAAGGAGATCGACGTGATCCGCCGCGAGATCATGCGACTTGAGGTGGAACGCCAAGCACTCACCAAAGAAGGCGACAAGGCAAGGGCGCGCATTACCGAGATCGACGGTGAACTCACAAAGCTCAAAGACCAGAACGACGAACTTTCGGCGAAGTGGCACACGGAAAAAATAAAGTTTGAGACTCTGCATCAGCTCCGCCAGAAGGTTGAAACTCTGAAACAGGAAACCGCCGCCGCAGAGCGCGACGGCAATTTAGAGCGCGTCGCGGAGATCACCTACGGGGAACTCCCGCGGGCAGAAAAAGATTTCCAGATGTTCGAAAAGAAAAATTTCGGCCAAAACGCCACAAAAGGACGGCGCGGGAAATCGGCGACCGATACGCGATTTCTTAAAGATGCCGTCGATAAAGAAGATGTCGCTGCGGTCGTGTCGGTGTGGACCGGCATTCCTTTGAAGCGGATGCTCGAGCCAGATTCCGAGAAGATGATCAAGATCGAAGAGGTGCTCCATTCGCGCGTGGTTGGCCAGGACGAGGCCATTACGGCCGTCGCATCGGCGTTGCGCCGCGCGCGCGCCGGGCTTTCCGATGCGGACCGGCCGATCGGATCATTCATGTTTCTTGGTCCCACGGGTGTCGGCAAGACCGAACTTGCCCGCGCGCTCGCCGAGTTTATGTTCAACGATGATAAGGCGCTCATCCGCGTCGATATGTCGGAGTATATGGAACGCCATGCTACGAGCCGGCTCGTCGGTTCGCCGCCGGGCTATGTCGGTTACGACGAAGGCGGCCAGCTTACCGAAATGGTCCGCCATCGGCCATACAGCTTGATCTTGTTCGACGAAATCGAGAAAGCACATCCCGAAGTTTTCAACTTGCTCTTGCAGGTTTTGGACAACGGGCGGCTCACTGACAGCAAGGGGAAGACCGTGAATTTCAAAAATTCGATCATCATCATGACGTCGAATGTCGGCAGTGAATATTTGAAAGCGATGTCCCGTATCGGTTTCAGTGTTGGCGCGGATGCAGCGTCCGAAGAAGAAAATGATTTCAAGAAAAAGACGATGGACGCCTTGCGGCACAGCTTCCGTCCGGAATTTCTGAACCGCGTGGACGATATCGTGATTTTCAATCCGCTTCGGAAGCAGGACCTCGAAAAAATCGTGGACATCCAGCTCGCGGCAGTCGAGCGTCAGCTCCGCGAGGTTCATCATATCGAACTTGCAATCGATCCTGCCGCGCGGGAATACCTCGCGCGCGAAGGGTTCAGTGCGGAATTCGGTGCACGGCCGCTCCGGCGTTTGATTCAGAAGGTCATTCTTGATAAGCTGGCAGATAAGATCATCCGCGGCGACATCAAAGATGGCACCAAAGCTCACGTCAATTTCAAAGCAGATTCACTGGCCATTACTCATTAGGGCGGCCGTTTTTGCGGTGGCATGGTGGTATCTCCCGACATGGCTCTTCCTCGTTGCGGCGTGCGGCATCTATTTTTTTCCGCTCTTCGAGGCGCGGCGGAATCTTCCGGCGTTTCTTGTACTCATGGGTGTTGCGCTTGCGACCGCTCCGGCCGCGCTCATGGCTGTGGTATATGGTGCACTGTGTTATTACCTGCTCGTTATCAAAGATCTCCTCGTTATCGACCGGAAATCAGCCCGGGCGATTCTCGCCATGGCGCTCTCGTTTTTTCTTTTCCGTGAGTTTTTTCTGGCCTGGTATGCCGGCATTTCGACGGGTTCCCTTGCCTGGGCGTGGATTGTTGCCATCGCCTTCAGCGTACTCATAAACGGCGTTATTGTGGCGCGGCGAGGTAAGGAAGTCGATGACGAACGTGACCGGCGTCCGCGCCGGGCGGCCGTTCTTGTTTCAACTATTTTCATATTTGAAATTCTTGCGATCAGTCTTTTCCTGCCGATCGATTTTATTTATCAGTCGATCATCGCCTTCCTCCCTGCCGCATTGCTCCTCGATCTTGTGCCGGCATATTTTTTTCATGAGCTTGAACCCCGTCGGATCCGCATAACGGGTACCGTACTCGCGATGCTCTTTGTCATCGTCCTCGCCAGCGCAAAATGGGGGATATAGCAGTGGAGTAGACGTGGAATTTGAGACGTGCTAATAATAAGTCAGATTTTTAATAAGGAGATGAAGCATGGAAAAGAAAGTTAACGTTCCTAACGCGCTTACGGCGGTTAGGTTGTTGCTAGCGCCCGTTGTATTTTTATTGGTGATCTTTGGGTATAACGTATTGGCGCTTATCTCGTTTATCGCCGCAGCCATCACGGATATATTGGATGGCTGGTCGGCGCGGCGTTACGGGCATACCAGCGAATTTGGCGCTAAGTTCGATCCTCTGGCGGACAAGGGCCTCATGTTCGCCGCGTTTCTATCCCTTGCGGTAACGGGAATTGTGCCGTGGTGGTTTTTCTGGGTTGTGGTTTGCCGGGATTTTTTGATCCTTCTGGCTGCCATCATATTTTTGGGCGGTACGTCGGTAAAGAAATTTCCGCCGAGACCGCTGGGTAAGATATCAACACTATTCCAAGTTTTTACCGTTGCGGCGTGGATACTGCAGCACATCTTCTCGTCGCCGGTTCTTACGGTGGCGGCAGAAGATGTATTACGCGTCTCCGTGATTTTCACACTGTGGAGCGCCATTGATTATGCCAAACAGGGTTTAAAAATGTACAACCATAAGGAAGGTTAGCTAAATTAAAAAGCCCCGCACAATCTGCGGGGCTCGATTTTTAAATAAGCGAAAGTATAAGGATAAAGATTGGAAGCATGGATTCCCGTCGGAGTTTATCCCCGCGAAGGCGGGGACGAGAACGACAGAAAGAAACCCCGGGAGGAGCATTTCTGTTTTAAGTAACTTGAGTGAAAATCCCAGTCGAGAGCTTCCGTCCCCCGGAAGCATCGCGGAACCGCGGCGGCTTGAGGTGTGCCAGTACGGCACCGCCTGCCGCGGTGAGCGCGAGGCACGTTTCCCTGTCGGAGGGAACGATGCCGTCTTCCGAGGGACGGAAGCTTAAGACCGTGCATAAGTTCAGATACATATGAGACTTTTCGGCGAACCGGAAAGTCATGCAAC
>CAYUBE010000029.1:0-7768 GCA_964442965.1 uncultured Candidatus Saccharibacteria bacterium | reverse complement strand
AAACCCAAACGAAAATCTCCGCCGGAAAAACACACTTAATGCTCCTTAACTCGAAGTTCGTCATAAATGTTGCGAAGATCGCGATCTCGCTTTTTTCTATCGCGTTTTTTGAAAATTTTTCTCTTATGTTTGTCGGAAATCCCCTGGGATTTTCCTTTTTCGTGAATCAATTCATTGCGATCATTTTCATCACCGCAACCTATCTCAGCGCACGAATGCTTGGAGAAGCATTGCCGTAACGGGTGGACATTTCTTTCTCATAAAATAAAGGGCCTCCCGCAGGGCCCCTTAAAAAAACTATTTATGCGTGCATCGGGGGAGCATCCCCTTGGTGCACCTCCTATTCCAGAAGCGGCTGTTTTCATCGCTTCTAAACCTTGTCCCCCCTATAAATAGCCTGAGTTGGCCGATGGAAAAAATTCCATCAAAAAAACTGTTCGATAGAAAATTTAGGATCACCATAACACCCTCTAGTTAGTTAATAGAAGAGTTAAGAACCGCTGTTAAGCATATCCAAAAAGATTTTCCGAGTCAACCGAGCGTGATCGCACAGATATAAAAAGCGCCGTTTTTTGAATTAAGTTCATAATTCATAACGGCGCGTAATATCACAATTTTTTATTTTTTATAACGCACGACCAAAACCTAATTTCCTCGAGGATTGCGGGATAAATGACATCTAGCAAGAAATATAAGACAACCGTGGCTACAATCCCGCCCACAAAAACCTTTATAAGGGTGGCGTTCTCCAGTGCCCACCAAGAAAAGGAGACGAGGAATAAGCCGACGAGCCACGTAAGAACGGTGTAAGCTTCTCTGCTTATGTCATCGGTAAAGTCCCCGAAGAGGGATTTAAGAAAATACGCCGCAGAAAGACAAATGTCCGCCGGACAAATCCGCAGCATGTCTTTCAGATTCCGACGGGGCGTACCATTGATATGCGCCATGACCACTGCCATGATTACGACAATCACGACGGTCAATAAAATACATAATACTAACATAACTACCTCACCTAATATTAATGGATTAAAATATCTGCTTAGGACAGTATCACCCCATGACGCTCAAGTCAACTATCTTGAATGCTCATTTTTATCTTTGATAAGTCTCCATGAATGACCATCGGACCCATCCCTAAAAGTTCGTCTTTGAAAATATTATCCGGAACAGGATTAAATAAGAAAATCTTTTTACCCTTATCGAACGCTCGAAAGATTTCGAGGAACGTTGCCCCGCCGAGATAATTTGGTTGGCCATTCTTTTCGAAATTAAGAACAAGAACGGCGTCGTTAGCTTCAACCTTCTCCGCCTGCAACCGAATCATGGCGGCCTTCCACTGCCGGTGAGCTTCCGGGCCGATCTTCTTCATGTCCTCCTCCTTCATTGGCTCATCGTAACTATTGGGAACCGTTATCTTGTGTCCCATCGCTTCAAGCTCTGCCTTGATGGGCGCCACCCTGCCATAGTTGTATTTGCTGGCACAGATAAATATATTCATATGGTAAATATTAACAGAAAGTTTCTGCCTTTTCGAGAATACTTTCCGTTCTTTTTCTGTTAGGCCCCAATGACCGCACAGAAAAGAAAAGGTCCACGAAAGAGGGTGGACCAATTTTACAAAAGTTTTTGTGCTTCTTCGGAAGTCAGCGGCCAGTATATATAGCACCGCTCGGTTTCCTCCGGCTCGCAACAGCCACATTCCATATCATCTTCCCACGCAAAGAACTTTCCCTCTGGTGTTCTGATGACATGAGGTTCGAGATGATCAGAATTTCGAATGCATTCTGCGAGGTAGCAGTCGCCGCGATGGCCCACGACATCCGATTGTCGTGGCATAATAATCCCGCACGTCATATTGCCTCCTTTTATTTTTCGTTATTACCTAACCGCATTCTATAATTTGATACCACGCCGGTCAAATAATGCTAAGGGTAAAATCACGAACGTTCTGACACCGTCGGATTTGTTACAATAAAAGCATGGTCCAAAAAGGAATCTCTGCGGGCGTGGTTCATGCCCTACCATCAGATTTACGAAGAGCGCTCGTGGCTAACCCGACAGCGCGAACAGCATGGGAGGATATTACGCCTCTTGCGCGCAATGAATGGATATGCTGGACTATCTCCGTCAAAAAACCGGAGACCAGGAAAGAGCATGTCGCACGAGTATGCACGGAACTCGTGGAGGGGATGCGTCGGCCTTGCTGTTGGCCCGGATGCCCTCATCGTTGAAACACAAAGTTTTATTACACCAAAACCCTCCGCAGTTTTAGCCCCAAAACCATCTAATTTTTCCTGACAGCACGGTATTCCCGCATATACGAAATTTTATCCGACGTGAATTTAACAAAGCTTGCACCATCAAACTCATGAAGTCTTTCTGTAACAGTGCACTGAAAATGCCATTCAAAGAATACCATATCCTCAGTCTCGTCGTATGATGAGATATTCCATTTATTGACCTTGCTCCTCTTTTTATTCCAGTCACGAATCCACTGGTATATTTCTTCCCTTCCCCGATATGTGGAATTATCCGATTCAACAATGACACAGTCCGAAGAGAGATGTCTCATAATTTTTTCCTCATCACCCTCTCTCCATCCGTTAACATATTCTTCTACGAGTTTCCTTTTTTTCATACACTTAATCATAACAAAAAAACAACTCAATTCCTGGGCTAATCAATGGCCTCAGTGACATCCTCCCCGGGTTCCGCTCTGCTCCATCCGGGGCTTCCTTTGAACTACGTCTGACGCAACATGCCTCCGCTTCGCTCCGGGATTGATTCATCCCCGGGCTCGGGCGTGAGATAACCACAGTATACCCGTTTTCAATGGCCCTCGCCCGGGGTTTCCTCTAATAGAAAAACAAAAAGCCCATCGTTGGGCTTTTTGCGAATCCGAACACGGACCGGATCTGACCTGGTAATCAGAATCCGCGGAGTTCGACCTCCGTACGTCCACCGCTCAAAAATCTGTCATTCCCGCTTTCGCGGGAATGACAGAAATAATGATACAATCCTTGAAAGGCCGATACCCTTCATTAACCTCATTATAAAAACATGATAAGAGGAAACTTTATTGGTGCGGCGATTGTTGCCATAATCTACACGGTATACATCTTAGTGAAACCACTTGCAAACAACACGCAGGAAGCAATCGTGTTGGTAATTCTCAATGCTTTGACTATCGTATTGCTATCTTTCGCGTTCAAAGGATAGAGAATAATAACCACGCAGTCCGAGTTTTATCTCGGGAATGAACGTATAAACCTCTCTGGGCGCACTTCGTCGAAAAACAAAAGACCCATCGCTGGGTCTTTTGCAGAGTTCGAACACGATGCTACCCTGACCTGGTAATACAAGTATTGTAGCAAACCCGATCTTCCGGTCAAGTTTCTTTTAATCAAAATTTAATCTGTGCCCAGTACGATTATTTATGCGGTGGGCGTAGCACGGTGCCGGCCCTGACCTGGTAATCAGGGTCCGCGGGGGTCGAATCCTACAAGGATAAATCAATAAAGATGGATTCGACCGCCGGAGCAAGAATTTTCTGCTGAAAATTCTTGTGAGGCGGTGCCCAGCGCGGATATGAGCGACGGCGAGCATCCGACGCGCGGGCAACTCCCCCAGTCTCCACCGTCCGTGGATCATCCCCGTAATAGTCTCTGCGAGCTTTGCACTACCGCTCTCAGCCTGGTGTCCCACTTTGCAGCCGGATCATTGTCGCCTTCTGGCACACGGTGAACAGCTCCATTTCTGAAGCTACTCGCCACAATGCACTAGAGAGACGGTGTTCAAACGATTTCATGATCTGATACAATCTAACTAAGATAATATAACGACTCAACACTTTCACCTTCCCCCGCATTTGCGAGGCTTTTCTCATATTCTGTCTGCGGCGCTCGTCTAGCGCTCGCGCTAAGCGCGGCTACCGAAACGCTTACCGTTTCGCCCACTGGGGGCGTACATCGATGCGTTTTGACGCGCCAAAGCGATAAGTTTCACCCAAAACCCCCGATCCCATCCCCGCTTCACCTCCCCTGCCCCTCCTCGGCAATCTTAAGAATCGTTCTTTTGAACTTCTCTGCATTTCCGTGTTTTAGCATACCGACATACGACGCGACGCGCTGCTCTTTGGGATCGGCGGTTGCGCGACTTAGCGCCCGCCGCTTCGTGGTGGTCCGCAACACCCGGTGGTCGGGAAAATGCACCCAACCGAGAACATCGACGCCGGATGCCAATGTTTCGATAGATACCTTTTTCGGATGGAGCTCGAGCTTCAGCCGGTTCGCGAGAAAATTGCGGATTTCCGGCAGGATAATATCCAACCAGTCCCGATTCGCGGAAAGTATCACGAAGTCATCAGCGTAACGGAGGTAATGTTTCGCCTTCAACGTATGTTTTACGAACTGATCGAACTCGTTCATATAGATGTTCACAAAAAGCTGCGAGGTGAGGTTGCCAAGCGGAAGGCCGACTCCCGACGCCGAGGAAAAACTGCCGATCACTTCCTCCAACAGCTTGATAATACGTTGATTTGGAATATATGATTTCAGAATTTCGACGAGGGTCGCATGATCGACGTTCGCAAAGAACTTCCGTATGTCGCCATTGAGCACCCAGCAAGTGCGTGTGTTATTCTTGCTCGCGGCCCGGGCGAACGAGCGAAACCGGTTAATGGCGACGAGTGGCCCCTTCTCCAAGCGGCACGAGAACGAATCGGCGATGAATGTCCGATCGAAGAAAGGATACATCTCGCGATAAATCGCGTGGTGGACGAGCCGGTCGCGCACGCATGCCTTGTGGATGTCGCGCGGTTTCGGGTCGGATATTTTGAACGCTTGATAGCCGCCGTGGCGGTAGGTGCCGTTCATCAAATCGGCCTGCAGTGATAGAATGTTATCCATCAGATACATCTGGAATTCCTGCACATCGCGCTTCCCGCGTTTGCCGGGCAGGAATTCTTTCCATGCTTCCAACAGATTCGATGTCTTCGCGATTTTTTTGAGATTTCCGGCAAATTGTGTTTTCATAAATCGAATGCAACACGTAACCCCCCCCGGAACATCGCACGCCTTCCATCATCCAACACTTGGTGGAGGCATACAAGACCTGGCACGAGTTCCTGCCGCACGTGCAGAAAGATTATCGATATTCGCTCGGCACGAAGATTGACCGCTCGTTGATTGAAACGGCAGAGCTACTGTTCATCGCAAGCTACTTGAGCAAAGAACAGAAACTGCCCTATCTCCGAAAAGCGAATGTGCGGCTCGATCTCGCGAAGTTCTTCTTGGAAATTCTCTGGGATGTGCAGGCGCTCGACAATCAGAAATATATTCTTCTTTCGGAAAAACTCGATAAAATAGGGAATATGCTCGGCGGCTGGATCAAGGGCATACAAAGCAAACCTCCCGCGGGTTAGCGGGAGGCCATACGACAGTTTCGGGAGAAGAACCGGTTCTCGTCGTTCCACTGATTCGAGTTCGTCACCGGGTTCGCATACACGTTCCAGCCGTCGTCGTTCCAGTTCACGTTCACCATCCGGGAAACCGGACTGTCTCGTATCCTCGGCCATCCGCGCCACCGCCCTTCGACTACTCTCAGGGTTGAATCGTATATGGGACATCACAAGTCCTCCAGCCAAAGATACCAATTCTCGTATGTTGCATTGTGATGGGTACTTCGTCCCACGCACTCATGGCAAGCGTACCCGACATGATTCCGGCGAGACGTTTCCCCGAAAGCGCGGCGGGAAAACCGTAGCCGTCCCGCATATATACACGCTTCGAGGAGAAGTATATCACGGCATGGGAAAATAAAAGACCCCCAGCGGCTTCCGCAAGGCGGAAACAACCGAGGGTCAGCGGAACCGAGTGCCCGAGGGCTAACGAGGATTGCGGGAGAAGAACCGGTACTCGTCGTACCACTGATTCGAGTTCGTCACCGGGTTCGCATACACGTACCAGCCGCCGACGCTCCAGAACACGCGCACCATCCGGGAAACGCCGGTATAGTCCAGCATCTCAAAAAGGTTGGCGTATCCGTTCACGAGCAATGGCCCCGCCCCGCTATTCGGACCGTCCGGCTGCCGCTCCATCATGGAAGCCAGCTCGCTGGGGGTCGTCTGTACGACGGCTCCCCCGCCGAGTTCCTTCATGGCCGGAGCGAACGCCGACGGACGGGAGAGAACGTGCCAATAAAGCGTCGTTGCAACGGTTGGCTCTTCGGCCTTGCCGCCGAACCAGGCAGTGAAGTCGGGGTCGACGTATCCAATCCGCACGCGGTTGTTCTTCGTGGTAAAAAAGTTCTTCGGGACGAACCGTGCCGTCCTCGCCGCGACCGCAACCGTGCCGCCGTAAATGAGCAGGGGTTGGGGTTGCGGGACGCATTCCGCTGGAATCCGACCGAATGCTTCCAGAAGCCGTGCCGTCAGAATTTCCTTCGGCTGGCCGTTCCAGAACTGCACCACCGCGGGGTCGATGTCCCTCGGAAAATGCGTCTGGATTCTCTGGGTTAGTTCCAATGTCGCGTTACTCAAGGCCTTATCGTTCATAGCGATCCTTCCTTTTCTGCCAGAGGACTACTATCCGTAGCCATAGCCAGAAAACATCGAAAACTATCGATGCCTTTTGGCTATGGCCGCATGTATCATGTCAATGAACTATAGAACTATTATACAGCATAGTATGCCAATCTGTCAAGCGGATTTGGTATTCTGTACGATCATATCGGACACTCTGCGACAATGAACGATATGACCCACAATACGCAGGCATTGATCGCTTCCGAACGGGAGCGGTGGCTCAAGCTCCATTTCGAAGGCGGTCTTTCGATGGTCGAACTGGCCAAGCGCTCTGGCTTCGCGCGAAGCACGCTGTATCTCTGGAAAGAGGCATATGAAAAAGAAGGGCTTGCCGGGCTCACGGAGAAATCGCGAGCACATCACGCGCATCCGAAGACGACGGCTCCGGATATGGTCGTACTCATCCGCGAAATCCGTGCCGAGTCACCGATGCCGGGTGCGGAACGGATCGCCATCAGGCTCAAGAAGCGCCACGGCATCGAAATGCAGTGGCGGACCATCCACAAAGTCCTGAAACGAGAAGGGTTGGTGCGAATGAAAAAGCGGGCACGGAAGAATGTGAAACCGATCCCCAAGGCAACGTTTCCCGGCGAGCTCGTGCAGGTCGATACCGTCTATGCGAGGAAATACAACGGGAAATGGCTCTATCAGTTCACCGCAATCGATTGCGCGTCGAGATGGCGATATGCCTGGGTCACGCGGGAGCATTCCAATCGGACGTCAGTCATCTTCCTCGAAAAGCTTCTTCTGAAGGCACCGTTCACGATCCAAGGCATCCAGACGGACAATGGTTCCATCTTTACGAACTACTACACGGGTTACCGGAAGAGCGCGAACCCCTTGGCGCCACGCCTTCATGCGTTCGACCTCGCGTGCAAGAAAAGAGGGATCATCCATTACCTCATCGATCCGGGGAAGCCCGCGCAGAACGGCAAGGTCGAACGATCCCATCGGACCGACCGCGAGGAGTTCTGGAACGACGTGCGGTTCCACACCGTCCCCGAGCTCAAACGAAAACACGCGGCGCATATGCTCCACTACAATACCGAACGAGAACACCTCGCGATCGGCGGAAAAACGCCGACCGAATATCTAACTAACTGTCCGATATGATCTTGCAGAATTCAAATTTTTAACTTTTCGGCATTGCTCACCATATCCAATTTCTGAACACTTATCGTT
>CAYUBE010000028.1:0-8786 GCA_964442965.1 uncultured Candidatus Saccharibacteria bacterium | reverse complement strand
TAACCACAGTATACCCGTTTTCAATGGCCCTCGCCCGGGGTTTCCTCTAATAGAATGACAAAAAAACCGCGCAGA
Organism: uncultured Candidatus Saccharibacteria bacterium; assembly: GCA_964442965.1. GTDB lineage: Bacteria > Patescibacteriota > Minisyncoccia > UBA6257 > 2-01-FULL-56-20 > CAJAQL01. The sequence continues at coordinate 8,711 of CAYUBE010000028.1, read as the reverse complement.
TGCGCGGTTTTTTTTGTTTACTGAACGCCGGATTACCAGCTGCGGCGCTGACCGCCACCGTAACCACCACCATCGTTCGAGCGGGGAGCACGGGGCTCCATCGGCTTCGCTTCGTTGACCGTAAGTTTGCGGCCGCCGAAGTCCTGGCCGTTCCACATATCGATCGCTTTCGTAGCGTCCTCGTCGTTCTCCATCTCGACAAAACCGAAACCGCGCGAGCGGCCCGTCATTTTGTCCATGAGGATCGTGACCGAGGCGACTGCGCCGGCCTTCGCGAATGCTTCACGAAGCTCGTCGTCAGTCGTCGAATACGGCAAACCTCCCACGTATAATTTTTTAGCCATTCTAACTATTGCTAATTTATGTAAGGCGACCTTCCTTCTCCTCTGCTTCTTTACTCTGATGTCCGAGAAGAATTCTTGAGGGACACGCAAGAGAAACCTACTAAGAAACACTTACATTGAAACAACGGTATCATATTGCGGGAAAAAGCGCAAGCCCTCAAAAAAATGAGAGCTCCGGATGTCGTGGAGCTCTCGACTACAGTGACCGTTTGCTCAGCGCGGACCTCTTCCGGATAAGTTTCCAAATAGTTGCCCGAAGAACAACCATTCCATCCCCCCAGAGCGGGCATTCTTGCTTGCGCAGCCATGTGAGATGATCCCGTGCGGCCTGAAGCTTTCGCTCAACGCGTCTCAAGCGCAGTTTTCTAAAGGGTATCATATCTTATTCTCCTTCCTTTCCGTAAGTTAATCCATTTCGAAAAGTTTATCAAGCTCTATTATTTGTTTCCGCGGCGCGGTTCGGCTAAGGTTATAGCATGGTGGAGGTCTCGGATTTTAAGAAAAAAGTGAAAGCGTTTTACCGGTCGCAGGGCCGCGATCTGCCGTGGCGCCGGATGCGGGATCCGTACCGGATTCTGGTCTCGGAAATTATGCTTCAGCAAACACAGGTGGAGCGCGTGAAAACATTTTATGAAAATTTTATTAAAAAATTTCCGAGCTTTGCGGCGCTCGCGAGAGCGGAAAAAAGCGACGTGCTTCGCGCATGGCAGGGGCTCGGCTATAATCGCCGCGCGCTCGCACTCCAAAAAACAGCGCAAATTATCGTAAAGAAGCATGGCGGTGCATTGCCGCGGGAGAGGGGGGCATTAGAATCGTTGCCGGGCATAGGACCATATACGGCTGGCGCAATTCGTGCATTCGCCTTCGATAAACCGGACATTTTTATCGAAACCAATATTCGTAGAGTTTTTATCCATTTCTTTTTTCCAAGACGCAGGACCGTACATGATCGCGAAATACTTCCTCTTATCAAAAAAACGCTTGACCATAAAAATCCCCGTGCGTGGTATTTTGCGTTGATGGATTATGGTGCGATGCTCGGGGCGACGGAGACGAAAAATTCAAACCGGCGCAGCGCCCATTATATCCGCCAATTGAAATTCAACGGTTCCGACCGCGAGCTCCGCGGAAAAGTTTTGCGGCTGATGCTCGCTCGCAAAAAAATGCAGATGGAGAGTTTAGGGTATACGATTTCGCAGCCGGAAGAGCGGATCGAAAAGATAGTAGAAGTACTTTTGAAGGAAGGATTTATCAAAAAGAAAGGGGACGTCATCTCGCTATGAAAAAATACGTGATCGGCATCGACGAGGTGGGGCGGGCCGCCAGAAGGCCCGCTTTGACAAAGCGGAAGCGGGACGGGCGAGCCTCGCCCATCGTTATTGGTATTGATGAAGTTGGGCGGGGTGCTTTGGCTGGTCCGGTCGTGGTCGCGGCGGCGCTTTTAAAAACGCCGGGAGTGTTCGGCGGCGATTGCGAGCTCGGCAAGCGCCGGATAAAAGATTCCAAAAAACTTTCCTCGAAGCAACGTGAGACATGGTTCAATTATTTCAAGAACAACTCCGATATCCAGTTTGCGGTTGCGCGCGTCTATCCGCGGCGGATTGAAAAGATGAACATCTCGCGTGCGGCGAACCTTGCGGCCCTCCGGGCGTATAAAAAGCTGATCGCCTCTTCTAAGCTATCAATCATGAAACAAAAACTACTTGCTAATTCGTTTAAATTAACAAGTAAGGAAATTGCGGATATTCAGATTTTTCTCGACGGGGGATTGTTCTTGGGAAATGGCGTGCAGCCGAAAAATGCGAAGACCGTTATTAAGGGAGATGAAAAAATTCCGGCGGTCGCCATTGCCTCCATCATCGCCAAAGTCCATCGCGACCATTTTATGGTTCGGCTGGCAAAAAAATATCCAGCATATGGGTTTGAGACCCACAAAGGATACGGCACGAAAAGGCACTACAAAGCGCTACGAAAATATGGTTGGTGCGACGTTCATCGGAAGACGTTCTTATGAAATACTCGTATTCGATAAAGCAAAAAAAGATTCCGTTAGTTTTTCATATTGAAGATTCGACAGTTTTTCTTATAATGGAAAAATATGAGGATCACTGGTTACCTCAATTGTACTAACGAAGACATTGAGGCCAGAAAATTTAATATTTTTATCGGGATTAGCCTCGGAAATAGATATTTTTCCAAGGAGCATCTGAGAGAATATATGCATTGGGCGGTTGATCGCACCAAAGATGATGTGCTGCTCGTGATAGCTGATAGTAACCATGCCATAAATTACGAGGTATTTGACGGTTATTCCATTGAAAAAGCGTTGCGTCACGCTTTGCGGGATGGAGATAAGATTGTGGCGATGTTGGATGAGCTTATAAAAGAATTTTCTTCTGAAAAGGGTCGTCTTTTCAAAATCGTCAGGTGGCAGGCTGTACAAGAAACCGAATATTACATATCTACTAAACCCATTTTTCTTTCGGAATTTCAAAAAAACAGGGCATTTCATGATTATATTCTGACTATTGTGCGAACCAATCTCAAAGACAGAATAAGTGGCTTGGGCGCCGACGCTTTGGATAAACTTGGTCAATATATATTGGATGAACTGCCCGTCATGGCAAACGGCATCGAATACAAGGGGAAAACATACGATCTTCATCCGTATCCCGGTCTGACCAGTTTCGATGAATTATTGATGGGATTTCAACATAAGACTCTTTTCAAAGAACTTGCAGAAAAAATAAAGATCAGAAATGATATAGCCATCGTTGATGCTTACGCAGAATAATCGTTACAAAATTGAAGAGCATATCTATGCCAAAGATACTAAGGTCTATGGCAGTAGTCTTTTTGCAGCGAAAGATTTTAAGAAAGATGAGGTTGTGTTTGTTGCGTTCGGTCCGCTCATTACCCACGCAACGACTTACACTATTCCCATTGGTCCTGATTTGAAAATAGATCCCACGCAACCGTCGGGGAATTTATGCCAGTATATCTGCCATTCCTGTGATCCTAGCTGTGGCATAAAGAATAGGACGGAGATAGTTGCCATGCGTGATATCCGAAAGGACGAAGAAATTACGATCGATTATGGCATGATCGGCTATGAATACGGTGGCGAGATATCTGAGGTGGACAGGATTTGCAAATGCGGGAGATCGATCTGTCGGGGAAAGATGGGGTGCTACAAAGAATTGCCCCGAGAAGTCAGAAAAAAATATAAAGGGTATATTTCTGATTACCTATTAGGGATGGATTAAGGTGGATTTGTTTCATGTACGAGAAAAAAATTGCGATTTTCGCTTAAAAGTGTTATACTCTGAGCTATGATTACAACAATAATTTGGGTGGTGGTTGCGGTGATTGTGCTGTGGCTCATCGGATCATTCAACGGGCTGGTCCGCACGCGGAACCAGGCTCAGGAGGCGGCATCGGATATCGACGTTCAATTGAAGCGACGTTATGATCTGATCCCGAATCTCGTGGAGGCGGTGAAGGGATATATGACGCATGAGGCGAGTGTGTTTGAGAAAGTGACCCAGGCCCGGTCGCAGGCGATGCAGGCAACGGACGGAGCGAAGGCGGCGGCGGAAGATAATCTTTCGGGTGCCCTAAAGTCGCTTTTTGCGGTTGCAGAAAATTATCCCCAGCTCAAGGCGAATGAAAACTTTCTTAGTTTGCAGGGCGAGTTGACCGACACCGAAGACAAGATCCAGGCCTCGCGCCGGTTCTATAACGGCATGGTCCGCGATCTGAACACGAAGATCCAGGCATTCCCGTCGAACATCATTGCGAACATGTTCGGTTTCAAGAAAATGGATTTCTTTGGCGGCGATCTGACGGATGCAGAGAAACAGCCGGTACAAGTAAAGTTCTAGTTTATTGCAAGGGGTCATGCTGAGCACCGCGAAGCATCTTTTCTGTGGGATAAAGAAAGGATTCTTCGTCCCGCCATGGCGGGACTCAGAATGACAGAAAAATCATGACCAATCTCTATCAGTATCAATCTCAGAATATTCGCCGGACGTGGCTTTTGTTCATCGTTTTTTTTGCTGTCGTGATAGGGCTTGGCTATATATTCACGATGGCCTATGGCGATCCGAGTTTTATCATCTTCGCCGGCATTTTCAGCATCGTCTACGCGCTCATCAGCTATTATTCTTCGGCGTCCATTGCGCTGTCTCTCGCGCGGGCTAAGGAGATCCAGAAAAGCGATAACCCTGAATTATGGAATATCGTTGAGAACCTTTCGATCACCGCGGGCTTGCCGATGCCGAAACTCTATATCACGCCCGAGATGCAGATCAACGCCTTCGCGACGGGGCGCGACCCAAAGCACGCTGCAGTTGCGGTGACCGCGGGCGCGCTCCAGCGTCTCAATAAGACCGAGTTGCAGGGCGTGATCGCGCACGAGCTTTCGCATGTCGGTAATCGCGACATTTTGGTCTCGACGGTTGCGGCGATTCTCGCCGGCATCATTTCCCTGATCGCCGATATTTTTTTGCGGTCGCTTTTCTTTGGCGGCATGGGTGGCCGTCGTAGCAACAATAGTGAGGGCGGCGAAATCTTTTTCATTGCCGCCATCGTACTTTCCATCCTCGCGCCGATCGGCACGATGCTGATCCAGCTTGCGATTTCGCGGCGCCGCGAAGCTTTGGCCGACACGTCGGGAGTACTCCTTACACGTTATCCAGAAGGTCTCATTTCTGCGCTGCGGAAGATCGAAGTTGATAATGTTCCGATGGCATCCGCAAAAGATTCCACGGCGCACATGTGGATCGACAATCCATTCAAGGGTAAACAGACATCGTGGTGGCATAAACTTTTTATGACGCATCCGCCGATCGAGGAACGCATCGCAGCGCTTGAAAAGATGGAGGGTGGTGCATAAACTTTTATGCGCTCATTCAATTGCCTGCCCGCCGGTAGGCAGGGATAAACACATGGTTTCAGTGAAGACCTCGTCTTACTAACCCCCTGTTTTACTTGTTAATTTGTTTAAGTAAGCAAGTAGTTTTAATGAACATTTGGCAAGAATATGAAATATAAATTTTCGAAGACCATTGTCATTGCGCTGGGCGGCTCGATCGTGCATCCGGACGAGATCGACACGCGATTCTTAAAAAATTTTAAAAAGTTTCTTGCGCCGTACGTAAAACATGGTACGCGATTTGTGCTGGTGCTCGGCGGGGGAGCCTTGGCGCGGCGATTTCAGGACGCGGCGCAGGCGGTTACTAAAGTGAGCGACGAGGACAAAGACTGGATCGGTATCCATGCTACGCGGCTGAACGCCCATCTTCTGCGGATAGTATTCCGCGATGTTGCAAATCCGGTCATCATTGACGGGTGCGAGAAGATTGCGCCGCTTAAATATCCCGTGACGATTGCCGCTGGCTGGCGTCCAGGCTGGTCGACGGACTATGTCGCGCTCCAGATCGCGGCGGATCTTGGCGCAAACGAAGTAATCATCGCAGGCAAACCGGCATACGTATATAGCAAGGACCCGAAGTATCCCGCCGCAAAAAGATTCACTGCCTTAAGTTGGCGCGAATACGGAAAATTGATCCCAAAGGAATGGAAACCGGGCCTCCACGCGCCAGTCGATCCAGTCGGCGCCGCGCTCGCTGCCCGGGACGATCTGAAAGCGATCGTTCTCGATGGTCGCGACCTCAAGAACTTCGGCGCGCTCTTGAAAGGAGAGGAATTTCAAGGCACGGTTGTCGGATGAAAGATCCATATGAGGTTTTGAAAGAATTCAATATTCCGTTCAAGAAGTACGAGCATCCCGCGGTTTTCACCTGCGAAGAGGCAGAGCGGATGGCGAAATTCGTGCCTGGGGTTCCGGCAAAAAATCTTTTTCTTGAATCGGGAAAAAGCGGAAAGTATTACTTAGTGACGCTCACTCACGACAAGCGTGCCAATCTGCGGCATTTAAGTGGGTTTTTGAATGAAAAGAAAATGCATTTTGGATCTCCGGAGAAACTCCTTGCGATACTCGGCATCACTCCCGGCTCGGTGTCGCCGCTTGGCGTGATCAACGATGAGGAGCACCAAGTTACTTTCGTTCTGGATCGTGATTTTCTGGATATAGAACGCATCAACTTTCATCCAAATACCAATACTGCGTCGCTGGTCGCCATGGTGCCTGATTTTCTCCGCCTCATGCGGGGGCTTGGCTATGAACCGCTCCTTTATAGTGTCCCCATTGAGGAGATTTCAAAAAAAGAATAAGATAGCAACTGTTCTAGTGTTGTAATGCGGGAAGGTCGTAATGATGGGGCATTGGCGAATGCGTTAAAACAATTTCGACATTAGAACATTCAGGCGTTTCTTTAAGGAGGGTTCGCATAGTGGTCTAGTGCGCACGCTTGGAAAGCGTGTGTGGGGCAACTCACCGAGGGTTCGAATCCCTCACCCTCCGCCTTGCTGTGTACTCCCACGGGTATCTACCAAAAGGTAGGCATTCAACTCAGGATGTTCGCTTACCGAAGTTATCTTCAACGTTCCGAGATGAATGTTCATCTATCGTTTTACCTTGAACATTTTCCCATGGCCAGGAATAATATAGTCAGCAGTCTTTAAGATCAGTTTTCTGCTTTCTATGAGTTGTGGTTCGTCCTTCATATAGGGATCAATGCGATGGATCAGATCGTTCTCGTTAGTCTCTTGAACTTCACCGTTTCTCCACCAGAACACGTCTCCCGAGACTATTACTTTGCCAAATTCTTCAGTTTTCGCCAGAACCGAACAATGAAATTGATCGTGTCCCGGGGTTTTGACAATCTCTATGTCCGTTCCCGGCACCTTGCCATCGTGGGATGCTATCCTGCCGTCTGATGAGTAGATAGAATCGCCATCCAGAACTTTCGCGTTCTCGAATATACCAACGAGGAAACAATGGTCGAGGTGCGTATGCGTCAATACGACATAATCAATATCGTTCGTGGTTAATCCTTCTTTTTTCAGATGTTCCAAAAGCAATGCTCTGTCCATGCCAGGATCGACCACAATATTCAGCCCGTTCTCTTGTAAAAGGGTTGTTGAACAGGACGCCTGTTCGCCATTCTTGTCCTCCCTTGCATAGCCCTCTATCAAAACCTTAAGTTTTACCATACCTTGATTTTACCACGGAAAAATTCATAGAAAAATCCACTGCATAATACCCGCTCTCCTCACTCTACGACACCATCAACTGACCCGTTTGCTCGCAAAAAGAAACCGTCCTACAATGGGGGCATGCCTACGCCCGAACAGATGCCAGTGGAAACCAAAAAGATTGATCCCCAGCCCGAAGTCAAAGATTCCGAGGAGGTAGTTGATGATTCCGAACATCGGGAAGCAGCAGTAGAGACCGCTACGGAAACCCGAGAATCTCACGAGACCAAAGAAGAAGATCGGGAATTGAAGCCGGAAGAAGCATTGCCACGGATTGAAGCAGCACTCAAGCGCAACCAAGAAGAGATCGATCAAGTGAAAGCGGCCCTTGCTGGGGATAAGGAAAAGCTTGCTGCCATACGCGAATCGCTCGGCTTGCCGCCGAATGGCGATGAGCCCATCGCAGCAAAAGGACGGCTCGACGATCTTTTGGCCGAACAGAAGCGGCTTGAGGGCGAACAGAAAGAAAACGAGACCGTGGAAGATTTGAATAAAATCCTGGAACAATTGAACGAACTGCCGAAAGATGAGATCAGAATTATCATAGAAACCGGCAAACGCAGTGATGGAAGCCAACTCGAAGGAAAAAACGGTAAGGTCAATCCTGACGTTGCCAAGGAGCTTGGCAAACTTGCGGAAAAAGGCATCAAGAAAGTAACAGAAGCCATTTTGAAAAGCGTACTAGCCGTCGTGAAAGGAGTGGTCTTAGGGATTTTCAATGCTATTCGGGGATCAAGTGCGGAGAAGGGGACGGGGTCGTAATCACGAGCACCCGTCCAAGATATTCTGGCATACTCGGAAAACAAAAAACATGATAGTTGGAAAAATTCGAGTGCCCATCAATGCGTCCAAAAACACGTTCTGTTTTTACACTTTGGAAAAGCTATCCGATGCCCGCTCTCAGAGTGGCCTGTCCATCTCCTCGATAACCCGTTTGGGATTTGAGGACATACGCCACAAAGATACGGGTCTCTTCATTGGCATTCAGGGGCATAGCCAATTGAGACTCCGTCCAACGAAAGAAAAACGTCATGACGCCGGATAGATTGAAAAGTTTATGGCGTAAAACCCCGCAGTCGGTTCGCTGAAGCGCACCTACGACACGACAATGTCTGCGGCTGATATTTTGTTTACGGTTGTCGTCCCTGTCATCTGCGGAAGATGAGATACATCGGTGACACTCTGGTGTTACCCGATGACCTACAA
>CAYUBE010000027.1:0-9140 GCA_964442965.1 uncultured Candidatus Saccharibacteria bacterium | reverse complement strand
GCCAAACGACGCCCGGACGGTGTCGCTGCGGACTCGTCGTATCGCATCGGATACGTCTTCGTCCTCCTTCGACAAGCTCAGGATGGTTCGCCGAAGGATGGTGAGTTTTGTCGAACCATTGCTCCTTGTCCGGACGTCGTTTTGCCGGAATCGCGGACGGAGATACTTTCGAGATGGGTTCTAGGGATTAGGGTAACAAAGATCGAGAAGCGGATAAAAATATGCTAGAATGGCGGATATGTTGGGATCAAAGAAAGACTTAATATTGCAAAAGCTTGCGGTACGTATTTTAAAAGCGCTCGGCGAACGGCCAGCATCGCTTGATGTTATTCTTCTCGCGAACGCAGAGATGAAAAGCATGAAGTGGCGCCTCCTCAGGAAAAGGACGGAGCCGAATGTAATTTCTTTCCCTGAGCCGAAACAGTTTCCGCATCCCGAGACAAAAAAACGATATCTTGGAGAAATTTATTTGAATCGTGATCTTCTTCAAAAGAATCCGGACCGTGCTTTGCCGCTTCTCCTGCACGGTATTTTGCATCTCCTGGGATATGATCATGTAGAAAAAAAGGACGCCGCTCTTATGGAACGGATAGAAGAGAAAACGCTTACAGATTTATCTTCCTCACGTGCGCGAGGAAAACGGATAAAAGCTATCCGAAGTAGTCGATCTTCATCGCATGTTTAACTTCGCGGAGTGTTTCTTCTACAACCGTGCGTGCCCGTTCGGTACCGTTCTGTAGCATATTCCTCACAGCCGTCGGATCTTTTGCAAATTCCTCACGCCGCTCGCGCATCGGACGAATAATATTTTTGAGGATTTCCGTGAGCCGTTTCTTGAGCACGACGTCGCCGAGGCCGCCTGCACGATATTGATCTTTCAACTTCCCGGTCTCCTTTTTGTCAGGGTCGAATAGGTCGAGATAGGCGAATACGACATTACCTTCAATGGTTCCCGGATCTTCAATACGGACATGGCTCGGATCGGTATACATCTCCATGACTTTTTTCGCGATTGTGTCGTCGCTGTCGGAGAGGAGAACGGCATTGCCGAGTGACTTGCTCATCTTCGCCTTCCCGTCGATGCCCATAAGGCGCGGGGCATCGGAAAGAAGGATATCCGTTTTTTTGAATACCGGTGCATAGATCCGGTTGAATTTTTCGACGATTTCATTCGTCTGTTCAATCATGGGTGCCTGGTCAATGCCCACCGGCACGAGATCCGCCTTGAAGGAAAGGATATCAGCGGCTTGGCTGATCGGGTAGGCGAGAAAACCCATCGGTACATCCGCGCCGAAACCTTTCTGTTTCATCTCGTCCTTCACGGTCGGATTTCGTTCAGCGCGGGCGAGGGTCACGAGATTCATAAAATACATCGCAAGCTCGCTGATTTCAGGTATGAGCGATTGGATAAAGATGGTGGTTTTCTTCGGATCAATGCCGACTGCGAGGTAATCGAGAGCGACTTCGAAGATATTGTCACGAACCTTCTCGGGGTGGTCGGCATTGTCCGTCAAAGCCTGCATGTCGGCAAGCATAACGAACTGCTGGTATTCATCCTGCAGTTTCACGCGATTCGCAAGCGACCCGACGTAGTGTCCCAGGTGTAGCTTTCCCGTCGGCCGGTCGCCGGTCAATATGATTTTCTTTGAAGGGGTTTTCATGGTTGGTTTATATATATTTAGTTTATATCGTTTGATGATAATGTCTAACGTTTGGCCGGGATGCTTCCGAGAAAAATCCGGTATGCATCCGGAAACGAAAACTTTTCCGCCGCTGAGGTAAGTTTTTCGAGGTAGTCTTGGGACGGTTTCTGAAATGTGCTCGCTTTGGAAACCACCTCGTAGGTCTCGGCCGCTTTTGCGGTTTCGGATTCGTCCACGACGGCAACGGAGATCCTGCGATAGTGTACAGGCGTTCCTTCATAGACATCGAGCGCTTCGAGATCTTTCAGCGTCATGGCGTAAAGTAGTCCCCATACACTTCGTGTTGGGTTAGGAACAACATCTGCGCACCCGCACTTTCTCTCGGGAGAATAGATGGTGAATGCCAAGGCATAGTTGTGTAATGTCGCTTTTCCGACGAGCTGGGCACTGGGGCAGCGGTTTTTCATCTGAGTTTCATCCATATTGGAACCGTAGGCAAAGTAATAGATCATTTTTTTATTTATGATGCAGAGCGGGTCGTAGGTGGTATACGAGCCCGCTCTGCGTTTTAATTGGTCAAGACATGACCTTGCGGCACAGATCGTGGCAAAGCCGAGCCCAACCGACTACGCGAGGCAAAGAAGAAGTTGCACCGAACATCCTGAATTCAATGGTACCGTGTTTTGATATTCGGATCAGCGTCCAGCATCGCCGCGGATCCTCCGCAAATCCTTTTTTCACGGCCGTATCAGCAAAATGTTCCCAAGTTTTGTACGGCCGTGGTTCGTAGTCCGGCGCCATGATACGGTAGATAGCCAACCGTTCGCCGAAGGAACCGTTTCCCTTTTCACAAAGCATTGCGTAGTGAGGAACGACGGCGTTGTATACCGCGAGCGCTGTGTCGTGATCGGGCATGCCGATATGCACGTGCGTTCCCGTGACGCGACATGCAGCAAGCAGTACGTGGCACGGTATGTCATGGACGATCTGCTGATATCGCCCACTTGGATCGGGATAGACGTCGAGAGGCATATCTTCCGGACCAACTTCCATAAATCGGGCGGCGAAGTTACTGTTGGCGTTGATTTCGGCAGTGGCGATGGCAAGATCGTTCTCGATGAGCGCATTTTCTATTTTATCGATGGAACACGGGCCGACTCTGTCTTCAAGTTGGCAGGCAGAGAGCTCGTACCCAAATCGATCGCCGTAGGACGTCAATTTTTCAAGTACTATGGGTGCCAGGGGAGCGATGCGTCCACCAGTGGTTAAAAACCTTTCGCGCTCAATCCCGACGTACAGTGTTTTTTCGGGATCGAATTTGAAGTACTCTTTGAACGTTGTCATAATCTCTTCTCCTTGTTTTGTTGTGAAAGAACCGCAACAACTCTCTGTCGTTGCCGAGAAGTTTTTCTGCAAACAAAAAACTCCTCGTCTCTATACCCACGACAAACGTGCGTACAGGGACGAAGAGTCTTATAACAAACTCCACGTGGTGCCACCCTCTTTAATGCTCATTGACTCAGGCGCCTTGTGGCCGACATCAATTATCCCATGGTTACGGAGGAAGCCGGATCTCCACTTATGCAGAGATCTCCTTGCCTTACGGCGATTTGGGCCCAACCCCCGTGATACACGGGGACCCAAATCTGAGGAATTACGATTCTTGCTGATACTGTGTTTAGAATAGCCAGAGATTGGTCGCTTGTCAAATGGGTAAACACGCGAGGCTATTGGAAATCGATGGGTCATGTTACAATGACGATCATGGCAGATTTTGGATTGAAGTCTTTTTTCTTGAAACCTAAAACAGGGAACGATCTTGAGCATAATGAATTAGAAGGCGTTTTGAGCGGCATGCCGGGGGCATTGATCGTCTATGACAGCGGCTTCAAGGTGCTGCGCTTCAATGCGGCAGCCGAGCAGCTTTTCAAACTCTCCGCCGCCGCGGTCGTGGGACATGTTCTTTCGCCGCGCGATGCTTCGGTGCCGGAATGGCAGATTTTGGCGCAGACCGTTTTTTCCTCTCTCGCACCGCGCGTCGTTCAGGTATCACGCGAAGGAGAACAGCCCGAGATTTATGACCTTTCCTTCGTCGATCAGGAACTTGAGTTCAGGGTGACGACAATCGTCGTGCAGGATGCCGCCGGAAAGCCTGCGTTGTTTTTGAAGATAGTTTCGGATCGTTCGGCGCTCCTTGCCGCGCTTCGCTCGAAAGGAGAATTCATTACCGTGGCGTCGCACCAGCTTCGCGGGCCGATGACGGATATTAGTTGGGCGCTTCAGGTGCTTATGGGCGATACGGGGCTCGGCGACACGAGCAAGCTTATCGTGACGAATGCGCTCGCGGCGGCACGGGGGCTCATCGACAGGATCGAGGATCTCTTAAGCGTCGCAAAAATGGAAGACGGCAAAGTGGGGTATACCTTTCAGGATGCAGATGTTGTTGATTTTGTCGGAAAGGTTCTCGCAGGGGTCCTGCCGTCCACGCAAAAAGCCGGCATCAAAATGTATTTTGACCGGCCTGCCGTCGCCATGCCCCATGTCACGATCGACGAAAAGTGCCTTTCGATCGCGCTCACCAATTTTCTGGAAAACGCGATCCGCTATAACGTCGCGAACGGCGAGGTGATTGTCCGTGTCGAGCAGGTTCCGGACAAGCCGTTCGTCGAGATCAGCGTCCGGGACACCGGTATCGGCATTCCCGCGGAAGCTATACCGAATCTTTTCAAGAAGTTTTTCCGCGCCGAAAATGCGGTCGCTTCCCAGACAGAGGGGTCCGGCCTCGGCCTCTATATGGCAAAGGGTATCATTACTGCCCATGGCGGGGAGGTCTGGGCTGAATCAGAAGTAAATCGCGGAACCATCATACACTTTACGTTACCGACCGATCCGAGCCTCGTTCCCAAGCATGAGGCAGGTTTGCAGGGATTTTTGACTTAATTTCCTCGCCTCCGCCCGTTTTTTTTCGTCATCCTCCCCGACGAAGAGGGAAGGCCCGTATTTTGCAAAGAAGAAAGAGAAAGAAAGTATGAATTCCCGCCTACGCGGGGACGACATCGCCTACAGGCGATGTCGTTTTTGCGCCGACCGGTATTCATGGGGTATACTTTAGAATGTCAAAAAAACTCTCATGAAAAAAACAAAGGGAACGAAATATATTTTTGTGGTCGGCGGTGTGATGTCGGGGGTGGGCAAGGGCATCACGGCGGCATCCATCGGAAAAATTCTGCAATCGCGGGGATTTGATGTGACGGCGGTTAAGATTGATCCTTACGTGAATGTGGATGCGGGAACGATGAACCCCACCGAGCACGGTGAGGTCTTCGTGCTTGATGACGGCATGGAATGCGATCAGGACATGGGGAATTACGAAAGATTTCTCGACAAGAATCTGACACGGGCGAACTACATGACGACCGGCAGTATCTATCTTGCGGTCATCCAAAAAGAACGGAATCTTGAATATGGCGGAAAGCAGGTCGAGGTGGTGCCCCGCGTTCCATTGGAGGTTATCGACCGCATTGAGAAGGCGGCGCGCGAGAATAAGGCGCAGATCGTCATTACCGAGATCGGAGGAACCGTCGGAGAATACGAGAACGTTCTTTTTCTTGAAGCGGTTCGGATGATGAAGCTGAAAAATCCGAACGATGTAGTTCTGGTCCTGGTCAGTTTCATTCCGGCGCTCGGTGCTGGCGGTAACGAGCTCAAGACGAAACCGACCCAGCATGCCGTCCGCGACCTGAACGCCGTCGGCCTTCAGCCGGACATTATCTTCGGCCGTGCCCACGTGCCGCTCGATCAGAAGCGGAAAGAGAAGATAGAATTTACATGCGGCGTCAAAAAGGGGGACGTGATCTCTGCGCCGAACGCCGACAGTATTTATGATGTTCCCTTGAATTTCGAGAAAGACGATCTCAGTGAAAAAATTCTTGAGAAGCTTAGTTTGAAATCGAAGAAGCACGATCTCCGCGAGTGGCGCAAGCTTTCGGCGACCATCAGAAACAGCAAGCGAGAGGTGCGCATCGGCGTCGTGGGTAAATATTTCAGCGCGGGAGATTTCGTGCTGACAGACTCATACGTTTCTGTGTTGGAGGCCATCAAGCATTCCGGCGCCGCCGTGAAGGTGAAGCCGGTCATCGAATGGATCGAAAGTGAACAATTTGAAAAAAATCCTGCGACGCTGAAAACGCTTGCAAAATATGATGGCATCATCGTTCCGGGCGGATTCGGCAGCCGCGGCATTGAGGGGAAAATTGCCGCAATCCAATATATCCGCGAGCATAAGATTCCATACCTTGGCTTGTGCTACGGCATGCAGCTCGCCACGGTCGAATTCGCGCGCCACAAAGCGGGCCTCAAGGGCGCCCATACGACGGAGATCAATCCCCGGACGCCGTATCCGGTGATCGACATCATGCCAGACCAGAAAAAGAATATGGCGGACAAGAATTTCGGCGCCACGATGCGCCTCGGAGCGTATCCGGCGGCGATCGAGGAAAAGACGGTTGCGTTCGGCGCGTACGGGAAGCATCTCGTTTCGGAACGCCATCGCCACCGCTATGAAGTGAATCCGAAATATATCGAAACCTTAAAGGAGCACGGCCTTGTGTTCTCGGGTTTCTCGCCGGATCGGCGGCTTATGGAAATCATGGAATTGCCGCGGAGCGTGCATCCGTTCTTTGTGGGAACGCAGTTTCATCCTGAGTTGAAGTCCCGGCCGCTTTCGCCGCATCCGGTGTTTAGGGCGTTTATGAAGGCAGCCGCAGAAAGAAAAGGGAAATGATTTAAGATTCAGGAATGAAGATTCAAGAAGGGATTATTCCTGAATCACAGATCGTGATTCTTCAATCCTTTTAAAACTCATGATCATTTTTCTTTACGGTCCCGATGATTATCGCCGGGCGCAAAAAAGAAAAGAGTTGACCGCCGAATTTCTGAAAAAGCGTTCTCTGCAGGGAACTGGCGTTTTTGATCTTGCGGACGGCGATGCGTTCGACAACCTCGAAGAATTTTTAGCTAACCAACAGCTTTTCGAGAGTGCGAAATTCGCCGTTTTGGAAAATGCGTTTGAAGCTGGGCCAGCACGGCTCGCAAAAACGATCCAGCCGTTTGCGGACAGCAAAACGACAACCGTTCTTCTCTCCGAGCGGGAGAAACCCATCAAGGCGCTGGCGTTTTTACTGAAGAAACCAGTTCTGTTTCAAGAATTCAAAAATCTGACAGGAGAATTTTTTGAGCGCTTCGCCGCGCTCGAAGCGAAAAAGAATGACATTGCCTTTGACCCTGCTGCTCTGCGTTATCTCGCTGCCGTGTTTGCGGGGGATTCCTGGGGCCTCGCTACGGAGATACAAAAGCTCGCAGGGCTTGGATCGGAAATAACAAAGCACGATCTCGATAAATTCGATTTCGAGATCGCCCCGGCCTACTGGCCGCTCGTCATGGGCGTGCGGAGTTCCGATATGAGGAGTCGTTTTTCATCGCTCGAAACGCTTTTTGCCCAGGGTGATCCGCCGCCGAAAATTTTCAATATTCTAGCGTCGCAGTGGCGGGACAAAACGCGCGAGCTGGCGGAATACGATTTTGCGATCAAATCGGGAAAGCTCGAATATGACGACGCGCTCCTTGCGTTGATATTATAGAATTATGATTCTTGATTTATGAATCAAGAATCTATTTTGTGAGGCAACCATTTCGCCGTTGGAACCGTATTATGTACGGAGCCTCGAATCCATCTCAACAGTATCTCCGTCAGTGATTCCGGCAAAACGGGATTTTTGCGGGCAGGATATGGTATACTTACGAAAAATATGTCTAAAAAATTTTTATCACTGGCTAGCGGCGGCGTGGTTGTGGTGATTGGGCTGTTTGCGGCAGTGCCACTCGCGTTCGCCGCGGTTCCGTCGGTCGTGAGCGTGAAACTGACCGGGCCCAATACGGTTACGGTCGTTTATTCGGAACCCGTAACGACAAACAGCTGGGATTACACGAACTTTTCGGGGAATTTGAGCGGCCTTGGCGTCACATCCATCAGCGGTTCAGGAAGCAGTGTCATTACGCTGGCCCTGAGCGGCACGCCAAACTCCACGAATGGCACGTCCGGATATCTGACGATCGGGACGGGGGTGGTCAGCATCAGTACAAATTCTTCTTTTCCGGGCGGAACCTATAACGTGACCAGCGCCCAGGCGCCTTTCCTTTCTTCCGTGTCCGTTTCCGTAACAAATAATGGCGGGAGCACATTTTCAACAACGGGAAATCAGATCACGCTTACCTTTAGCACAAACGAATCGGTTGTGAATCCTACGGTCACCCTCCTTGGCCATACGATCGGAGTGAGCGGTACCGGGCCGGGGCCATACACGGTTAACTACACTCTCGTGAGTGGCGATGCTCAGGGCACCGTGAATGCCACGATCATGTTTACCGACACGAACGGAAATTCCGGCAGCGCGACCGTGAACGTCCTGAGCAATAGCAGCGGAAGCGCCGGCAATACGAGCGGCTATATTTCATCAAACGCAAATTCTTCGGGAATACTCTATGCCGGAAATTCGATTACGTTCACGCTTGTGCCTTCCACGGCTGAGCCAAACGCCAGATCGGTGACAGGATCCTATAATGGAGTTCCTCTTTCATGGTATACGACGAATAACGGGACGACCTACACTGCCACGTATACGGTCGCCGCGGGACAGGCGAACACGGCCTATCCGCTCCAGATCAGCGGGGTATCGCTTACCGATCAATACGGGAATACCGTTGGTCCGTTTTCGGGGACGGATGTTCAAAAGACGATAACCGCGACAGCAACGACGGGTCCCATCACCATCTATCAGGCGGCGCCGGTCACGACGCCTACCACCAACTCGACGCCGAGCTACGGATTTGTTGCTACCGAAGCAGGTACGATTCGTTATGGCGGGGATTGTTCAAGCCCGACCACGGCCGCGGCAGCAGGTTTGAACACTATTGTTTTCAACGCGCTTCCGAATGGTACCCATAGCAATTGCACGATCACGGTCACGGACGCGGCGGGAAATATCAGCAATCAGCTCGTCGTTTCGCCGTTCACGGTGGGAACCGCCGCGGCGGTAACGCCGCCGGCCGCGACGAGCACGAATGTCGCAACTGAGTTACAGTCTCTCGAGAGCCAGCTTGCACAATTACAATCACAATCAAGCGGGAGCGCAAGCAATAGTGCCGCCACGGCCTCTTACAACTTCACGGAATTTTTGAGCGTAGGTTCGCAGGATGCGCAGGTGACCGCGCTCCAGCAGCGCCTCACCACCGACGGATTCTATACTGGTGCGATCACGGGCTATTACGGCACACTTACGGAAGCAGCCGTCGAAAAGTTCCAATCGGCACACGGAATTGCCGTTAAAGGGTACATCGGTCCCTCCACGCGAGCGGCATTGAACGCAGGGGAATAAAAACGAAGCAACTTTGGTGGTGTTTGTATCATACAATTCGGACGCATTTCAAGCAAAATTCTGG
>CAYUBE010000026.1:0-10075 GCA_964442965.1 uncultured Candidatus Saccharibacteria bacterium | reverse complement strand
TAACCCCTCGGATTTTCGGTAAAATAGGTTCGTACTACGGACATTAACTGCGACATAGTGGGAAGTGTCTTAATTTTTTCAAAACCAACGCGCTCGCTTCGCTCGCTGTCTTTCTGTACGAGGGGCAAACGAAGAAGTAAATCCGCCGTTAGTTTCCATTCGTCTTTCCAATCCCAAAAAATTTTCCTGTCCCGCAGGCGGCGGTTCGTCGCAAGTAAATTGCGACAAGAAATAATCTTTGTTCCGGTTTTTCCCTTACGGATTTTATCCCGCGAAACTTCCCGACGAAGCCAGTTATTTCAAGAGGCGATCCGGTGGCGTACCCAACGCATCGGCGAGCTTTATTATGCCCATGAGGGACATATTTTGTATGCCGCGCTCTATCTTACTTATGTAGGCGGAGCCGACCCCCAGTTTCTTAGCGAGGTCGCCTTGGGACATCTTCTTGCTTAGACGTATTTTCTTTACTTTCTGCCCGAATTTCGCCGTTGCGTTCATATGGATATGGTATCAAGCGGGGTGCTATTGTGCTATATGACGTTATCACGCTATACTATGGATATGACCCCATATTTCCTTTATGCCAGAAAATCAACCGAAGACGAGGAGCGGCAGGTTATGAGCATTGAGGCACAGCTCGCAGAGCTTGCCGAGTACGCGAAGCGGGAACATATAAAGATTGTCGAAACCTTTATCGAGAGCAAGAGTGCGAAAAGTCCGGGCAGGGAGGTGTTTGGCCAGCTCATGCAAAAAATCCAAGAGAGCAAAGAACCTGTTGGCATTATCGCGTGGCATCCCGATAGATTGGCAAGGAATAGCATAGACGGCGGCCAGATCATTTATCTCATAGACACCTCAAAAATCGCATCGCTCAAATTTCCCACGTTTTGGTTTGAACCGACCCCGCAAGGCCTGTTCATGTTGCAAGTCGCGTTTGGGCAGTCCAAATATTATTCCGATAATCTTTCCGAAAACGTGAAGCGCGGCATCCGGCAGAAGTTGCGGCGCGGAGAGTGGCCGACCAAAGCTCCCATCGGCTACATCAATAATCCTAAGACGCGCAACATCGAACCCGATCCCATGAAGGCACGAGTCATCAAAAAAGTTTTTGAGGAGTACGGCGAGGGCAAGCATACCTTAAAAACGTTGGCCGCACGTCTTCAATTTTTAGGCGTTGTGAGCAGTACCGGAAATCCCGTACCGAAAGCCACGCTCCAACGGATGCTTACGAACGAGGCCTATCTCGGCGTTATCAAGCATGACGGCGAAAGCTATGTCGGCACGTTTCCGGCGATAGTTTCCGAGGCGACCTTCAAAAAAGTGCAGGAGGCCATGAGAAACCGAGCCAAGCCACGCCATTCCAAAAAGCGACACTATTTCCCGTTCATGGGATTGCTAACTTGCGACGAGTGCGGCGCGGCCATCACTGCCCAGTATGCGAAAGGGAATGGCGGCATCTACAAATATTATCGGTGTACGAAACGGCTTGGCTCTTGTTCTCAAAAATATCTTATGGAAAATCTTTTGGTGGGACAGTTGCGGGAAAAGATTTTGCAGGTCGCCATTCCCGAAGATTGGCGGGAGAAAATGTTGGCGCAGGTTGATGCGTGGGAAAAGGAGAATATCCAATCTTCAGAAAATTTTGCCCGCAATCTCGACTTCCAACTCAAGGAAACCGATCAGAAGCTCGATAAGCTTGTAAACGCCTTTTTGGACGGCTCGATTGAGAAGGAAGTATACCTCGCCAAAAAGGACGACCTTATCAGAGTTAAGGTTTCCTTGTCCAAACAAAAGGACGATTGCGGGCAAAAGGGGAACTATTGGATCGAACCAATGCGCGAATGGATATTATCGGCCACTGGCGTGGCTAAACTGGCTTCGTCGGAAAATTACGACGACCTAAAATCCTTTGCGGGAAAAATCGGAACGAACCGCCGCCTGCGGGACAGGAAAATTTTTTGGGATTGGAAAGACGAATGGAAACTAACGGCGGATTTACTTCTTCGTTTGCCCCTCGTACAGAAAGACAGCGAGCGAAGCGAGCGCGTTGGTTTTGAAAAAATTAAGACACTTCCCACTATGTCGGGCCGCCGGGAATCGAACCCGGTCTTTACGCACCCGAAGCGCATGTACTACCGGTATACTACGGCCCGAAGTTGAAGAGGAGATACGCTAATAGATTTCGTATATTTCCGACGAGACGGGGGAACGTTGGCCGTCGGGCCAATCGGTTCGTTTCTAACACTTCCTCCTCTATCGAAACTACGGAGGACTATTCGTCGGGTAGGCCCGCCGTTTGTCTATTAAAGCGCACTTGGAAAATTCTGTCTATCCCGTGGCGACATTACGAGAATGCTCCCAAAAATAAGCCGACTCTTGCTTGCTAACTTGCGCAAGTTAGCAAGCAAGGAATTTCCTCGCAACATCGTTTTCTCTATTAATCGAATCAGTGTTATCCTTTCTTCTTGTGATGCAACTGCTTCGATTTCTGGGTCAGTGCGAAAATCGAAAGCACCATAATATAGACCGCTACCGCCTCAGGAGAAACTTGATAGCCCGTGCCCAAGACAAACGACAAGATCGTGAGTCCCAAGATGACGACCGTCCAACCGATCACGAACCATTCGCCGGGATGCCGGCTCTCGTGAAAATCGTACCAGCGGCCGAACTCCTTCGTTCCGGCATATAAACTCAGGACGGCCACATAGATCACACTGAACGGCGCGATCAAAAAATCGTAGTTACCCTTCGCAAAAAAATCTACAATCAAAAAGAGGACGAACATGATCGTCCATAAATTCGTTATCCATCGCCAGATTTTCTCGTCACGGAAGACCGACATTGGGGGGATTATAATCAATCATCCCCGATTTATCAACTCACGTGGTGCTTTTTCTTCATCTCCTCATCCGCTTCGCCCTCCAGTTCGTCCTTCCGATTTTTTGCGTTCTTTGCCAAAAGCTCGAGCTGGGCGTCGGTTAATTTGTTCAAGTCCTTCATGCGGGTGATTAATGTGCCGTGATCATTTCTCTTGGGATCATCGAGCACTTCTTCGAGGAGTGCGACAAGGATCCATCCGACGCGGCGGCTCTCGGGCAAATCGAGTTCACGCATAACGTCTTCGCCGGTTACCGCGAGCATTTTCGGCGACAGCGGATCACGCTTTACTTTGTCGATCATAAAAAGCAGATGGCGCAATTTATAGGGAACCGCCTTCGCGACGCCGGAACCGATGCGGTCGGCTTCGCGCACTTTCAGAAGATCATCGATATTCTCCGGACCCACGCGCACGATGAACCGCCGCACGCCGGCGGGAGAAATTTCGCCGACGTTATAAAAAAACATATGCCGCCGTACGAGATGCGCCACCTGTTCCACGAGATCTTTCGGGAACCGCAGGCGGTCGAGCGCGCGAATCGCCATTTTCGCGCTGATGTATTCGTGCTGATAAAACGTCGAGTCGGGACCGTCGCCGACTTTCGCGCGCGGTTTGCCAACATCGTGGAGCAGCGCCGCGAGCCGCACGGCGAGCGAATAATTTTTCTTTGCGGTATAGTCGAGCGCTTTCACGTCGTGCTCGAACACGCTGTAAACATGGTGTTTGTTCTGGCCGACGCCGAGCCCTTCACGAAGTTCCGGTAAAACATACCGCAGAAGGTCCATGTCTTCGAGAAGAAGAATGCCATGCGCGGCATTCGGCGACATGATCATTTTTTCGAACTCGTCACGGATACGTTCCCTCGCGATCGCTTCGAGCCCGCCCGCCATTTTTTCCATGGCACGCCGCGTGTTGAGTTCGATCTCCCAACCGGAGGTTGGTCCGCCTCCGGCGGAGAAATCACTCAGTTCCGTTGCAAACCGCACCGCGCGCACCAGACGAAGCGCGTCCTCGCCAAATCGATCTTCTGCGTTTCCCACCGCACGGATTATTTTTTTCTTGAGATCGTCCTGCCCGGAAAACGGATCGACAAATTCGAGCGATTTGCGATTAGCGATTAGCGGACTAAACGCCATGGCATTCACCGTAAAATCGCGCCTCGAGAGATCCTCTTCGATCGTCTTTGCAAATTTCACTTCGTCCGGATGCCGCTTATCCGAATATTTTCCTTCGATACGATAGGTAGTAACCTCGACAACTTTTAATTTGGGGTCTTCCGAATCTGTTTTGACGCCCACCGTTCCGAAGTCATTTTCATAAACGCTGTCCGAAAAAATCTTCTGCACTTCTTCCGGTTTGGCATTCGTCGCAACATCCCAATCTTTTGGTTCGCGGCCAAGGATCATATCCCGCACGCAACCGCCCACAAGATACGCCTCAAAACCCGCTTTCGTAAGCTCGGCGCAAACATCCGTAACTTCTTCGGGAATGGGAAAATCCTTCATATATAGAGAACTATAAAGGAAAGGGAGAAATTCTGGGATATTGACAGTGCATATTTTGTGTATTATCTTGGGCTCAGACTATAGGAGGTCATCATGAATCCATTAGAAGAGAGAGGATTGTTCCTTGTAGCGGGAACTTTCCTAAAATGGGCAATCAGTATCGTGATTTTTGTAGTGATACTGATTCTTGTGAATTTTTTATTCTAAGTGACGGCTGGCTTCTCACAGAGGATGTCCGGCCGTTTTTTTATCAGAATATTATACCTCCCCCTGGCCTAATTTTTTCAAAATATTTTCCAATTCTTCCTGTGAATAAAACGATATCGTGATCTTTCCGGAGCTTGCGCTTTTCTGGATCTGCACCGGCGCACCCAGAGACGAAGAAAGTTCATCCTGCAAAACGCGCATCTCGGGCGGCAAATTCGCTTCCATCGCCGCAAGCGACGGGCGGCCGCGATGGCCGGCTCCGCCGGTACCGAACCGCTTCACGCGTTCTTTCACGTCGCGCGTCGTAAGCCCATGTTCCGCGATATCGTCGAAGAGCTGCTTCTGGGCGGCGGGATTTTCCACGGCGAGCAAAAGCCGCGCATGACTTTCGGAAAGATTCCCCTTCTGCAATGCATCCTGGATATATTCCGGCAGATCGAGTAGGCGCATCGTGTTTGCGACCGTCTCGCGGCTTTTGCCGAGCTTCGCGGCGATCTCGCGCTGAGTCATGCGGAATTCTTCCTGGAGCCGCTGGAACGCGCGCGCCATTTCGACGGCGTTCAGATTTTCGCGCTGGAGATTTTCGATGACGGCAAGCTCAAGCTTCTCGCGTTCAAGATCGACATTCCGGATGATCGCCGGCACCACGCGGAGACCAAGCAATTTCGCGGCGCGCAAGCGGCGTTCGCCGGCGATAAGCTGGTATTCGATATCGATGCCATTCGGCGTCTCCTTCTCAACTTTCGAAAGGACGATTGGCTGGAGAATGCCGAACTCGCGGATGGAATTCGCCATCTCGCGGATCGCGTCGTCATTGAAATCCCGCCGCGGCTGGCTCGGATTCGGGCGAATTTTTTCAACTTCAATATGAAAAATATAATCCTGCGGCTCGTGCCCGTCTTTCTTTTGTTGCGGTACTATTCGCTCGTCCGACCTCGACTGGGCGGAATTTTGCAATGCAGATGCCACTGGCTCGGCGGAACGAGCAGGAAGGTCTAGTTCCTCTTCCGGCTCAGGTAGATCAATCAGAACCGGCTGGGGAGGTAACGTTCGCGATGGAATCGTTATCCCCCCCATGGACATATCCTGCAAATCCTGCGGGGCGGATTGCGTTACGCCTCCGGCCGGCACAATAACCGAATTGGCAGAACCGTTATTCGCGGCGTTCCCCTTCTGCGGTATGAGAGATTCCAATCCTTTGCCAAGCATAATTTTGATGAGATTCATGAATCATGATTCATGAATCATGATTCTTTTTTATGTTTATAGATTAAAATTTCCAAAGTCCTTGCTGGCGGCAACGCCTTCGGGCACGACCGTCGTGATCTCGTCTGCCATCACCTCATCCGCCAGCCGCCGGTAGGCTTCGGCGCCCGTCGAATCCGGACGATGGAGCAAAACCGGCTTCGAGTAGCTTGGTGCCTCCGCAAGCGCGACGCTCCGCGGTATCTCAACCCTGAACACACGGTGCGGAAAATGTTCGCGGAGATTTTTCGCCACCTCGCGGCTCAGATGCTCCCGCTTATTATACATGGTGACGAGCGCACCCGAAATCGCAATCGGATGATCGAGATTGTTCTTGATGAGTTCAATGGTTTCCAAAAGCTGGCCCAGTCCTTCCAGGCTGTAATATTCTGCCTGGACCGGAATGATGACCTCATCCGCCGCCATGAGTCCGTTTACCGCGAGCAAGCTCAAGCTCGGCGGCAGGTCGATTAAAATGTAATCGTATTGATGCCGCACGCGATTCAAAAATTTTCTGAGATAATATTCACGTTCCGGCATGCCGACAAGCTCCACGAGCGCACCCGCAAGATGCGGCGCGGCAGGAATAAAATGATAATTATAAATCTGGCTCGGCAAAATAAGCTCTTCCTGAGTCGCTTCTCCGATGATGCCGTGATAGATACTTTTTCCTTGCCTCGCCGAAACTTCAGTGGAGGCGGGCCTTCCTTTCGCCTGATCGTGGCCAAGCGCCGAACTCGCGTTCGCCTGCGGATCAAAATCGACGAGCAGAACCCGCCTGCCCGCAAGCGCCAGATACGCGCCAAGATTCACGGCTGTCGTCGTTTTCCCAACGCCGCCCTTCTGATTGCAAATCGCAATAACCCGTGCCATATACCGTTATTATATCGCGAAACGCGCGCGGTTCATAGGCTTTTGTCTCCCCAATCCTAACCACCCCAGCTATCTTGAATTTCCTCGTACAACATCTACAATGGCGTCGGCAATACTATTGAGATGATTTTTTAAATCTTCGTTATGAATATGTAATGTGAAAAATCCATCTCTTTCTGAATAGTAATCACGCTTGAAGTCTGTGATAATCTGATTTGGATCATTGAGATGATGTACGCCGTCTACTTCAATAAAAAGTTGAGCAGGGAGTATGGCGAGGTCAACACTCTTGTGGCCATCGTAATATTCAGTAATAGACTCGACTCCTCGTTTTGCGAGGGCGCCATATAAAAGCCTGGCGTACTTTGTTTGAGCAATTCGAACTTGATCCATTTTATATCGTCCGATAAAAGATTAATTCCATTATATCAAACACGGGTCAAAATAAACCCACCATAACAGTAAGCATGCTGCGTGTTCTACTTTCATTTTACGACATATAATGGATGTATGGCCCAGAGCGAGATTCAAAAGCTGATAGCCGATTATCTTTCTTATCTTGAAATCGAAAAAAATCGGTCGCCGAAGACGCGGGAAAATTATGAACATTATCTGAATGTTTTTTTGGAGTTTGCGAAAATAAGAATGCCCTCAGAAATCACGGACCGGCTCGTCCGCGAATTCCGAATGAACCTCTCTCGACGAGATATTAAGAAAATAACACAGAGCTATTATGTGATCGCCATCAGAAACTTCCTCAAGTACCTTGCGAAGCATGACATAAAATCTCTCTCGCCGGACAAGATCGAACTTCCGAAAACACCCGCTCGCCAGATCGAAACATTGGCATACAGCGATCTCGAACGCCTGCTCGCCGCACCGAAAACCGACAGCCTGCGCGATCTCCGCGACAAGGCGATTCTTGAAACATTCTTTTCAACCGGGCTCCGGCTCGCGGAACTCTGCTCGCTCGACCGCTATATTGACCTCGAACGGGGCGAATTCTCCGTGCGCGGCAAAGGCGACAAGATCCGTGTGGTATTCCTCGCGGCTTCGGCAAAAGATGCCATCAAGCGTTATCTTGCGAAACGCGCCGACGCCGAAGAGGCGCTCTTTGTGAGCATCAATAAATCAGGAACAGTGATCGGGCGCATCACGCCGCGATCGGCGGAACGCGTGGTGGCATCGCGCGCACTCCAGGCCGGCATCGCAAAACCCGTCCATGCCCATGAACTCCGCCACAGCTTCGCAACCGACCTCCTTATGAACGGCGCCGATCTCCGCTCAGTACAGGAACTTTTGGGTCACGCCAATATTTCAACGACGCAAATTTACACCCACTTCACCGACAAACAACTTCACGAAATCCACAAAACCTTTCACGGGAAACGAAGAGGATAAAAGTGGTAGCTGTCATTCGGAGCGCAGCGAAGAATCCTCTCTTAAGGAAAATTTCAGAAAAGATGCTTCGCGTTGCTCAGCACGACATCCTCTAGATCTATACGAGCCCGTCCAGCACGCTCCGGCCGGTCATCTCGGGAGGCTTCGGAATGTTCATAATTTCCAAGAGCGTCGGCGCCACGTCGGCAAGCGAACCTGAGGTTTCTGCTAAAAGCGAATCTTGATTGATGAATCTCCTTCCCTTGAATTCCGTCCCTATCAGATGGAGCGGCACCGGACTCGGATCGTGCTGGCTTTCAGGAAGGCCGGTCATTGGATTGATCATTTCTTCCATGTTGCCATGGTCGCCCGTGATCGCGACAAAAGCGCCCGAACTTTCGGCCGTTTTGATGACGCGCCCGATCTCGCGATCAATGATACGCACGGCCGCGACACCGGCATTGTAATCGGCGGTATGCGCAATCGTATCGGGATTCGCGTAGTTCACCAGGATAAAATCGAAGGCGCGATTTTCCATCGCCTCGACGAGACGGTCCGTAATGGGCTTCGCCATCATCTCCGGATGTTCCTCGGGGTGCAGGCTTTCCTGCGACGGAATAAGGGTGCGATATTCGTTCAGAAATGGCGCCTCGCGCAAACCGTTGAAGAAATAAGTGACGTGGGCATATTTATAGGTTTCGGCGAGCCGAAGCTGAATCAGTCCATGGTCGGAAATCACCTTGCCGATCGGATTACTCACCGTATCCGCCGGAAATGCGACCGGAACGTTGTACGAGTCATCATAGTGGCTCATCGTTGCAATATAAAGATTTTTGAAATCAAGTGTCGCGAACTTATCGAATGGCTTTACGATAAACGACGATGCGAGTTGGCGAATGCTGTCCTCGCGATAATTGAAGAAGAAGAGCGCGTCGCCATCTTGGATTTTTTTGTCACCAGAAAAACGCATCGGGGGGAGATATTCTTCCGTAACGCCTTTCTTGTAGTTTGCCTCAATGGGCGGAATCGGATCATCGACTATTTGCCCAGCCTGCCCCGTCATCGTCTGGTACGCCGTTTCCGTGAGCCGCCAGTCGCCCTGGCGATCCATGGCGTAATAGCGGCCCATCAGGCTCGCGAGATATTCTTTCGGGATCTCCTTTAAAAACTTTTCGACGGTGTGCGGCGGACTATCCTTCGCGTCAGAAAAAAGATGAAGATTGATCTTCGATACTTTTTCCTGCTCTGCCATTTTAATGAGCGCCTTCAGATGATCGAGTGACGCATGGACATTCGCTTCGGTGAGCAGCCCCGCGAAATTGATCGCACCGCCCGAGGCGCGCGCATGGGCGCAAGCTTCCTTTAAAACCTTGTTCTCAAAAAAAGTGCCGTCCTGGATCGCCATCATGATCTTCGGATAATATTGGTAGAGCACTTTGCCGGCACCGAGCGTAAGGTGGCCAACTTCGCTGTTCCCGACCTCGCCCCATGGCAGGCCGACCGCGATGCCCGATGCCTGCAGGCTCGTCATCGGATAATTATCATGAAGCCACGCAAATGACTCCGGTTTCGCCGTATAAATAGGATTCGATCCGTCATTGCGGCCGATTCCCCAGCCGTCAAGTACGATTAAAACGAAAGTTCTTTTCGCCATATGAAGTTATATTACCATGAATACATGGTACAAAACGAGATTTTTCGAAAACGCGCGAAACAAAATCATTTTTTTCTTGGTTCCCCGTTTCACTTGTTTATTTAATTAAATAAACAAGTGAAATAATGTTCTCTAAAAAGAAATCTTGAAAATATTGAAAATGAAGGGAAAATGCGGTAGCATCTTCATGCTGTCGCAATCTGTATATGCCGATGTAGCTCAGTGGTAGAGCAGGGCTTTCATAAGGCCAAGGTCGCAGGTTCGATCCCTGCCATCGGCACAAGAATCACAGAGTTCTCATTTCCTAAAAAATT
The DNA here is from genome assembly GCA_964442965.1 of uncultured Candidatus Saccharibacteria bacterium. Taxonomy (GTDB): domain Bacteria; phylum Patescibacteriota; class Minisyncoccia; order UBA6257; family 2-01-FULL-56-20; genus CAJAQL01. The sequence goes on along the minus strand of CAYUBE010000026.1, from coordinate 19 downwards.
TTGCCGCGCTTCGCGGAGC
>CAYUBE010000025.1:0-10435 GCA_964442965.1 uncultured Candidatus Saccharibacteria bacterium | reverse complement strand
ACGATATTGACTTTGATAAAGAATCAGACGAGTTAATAGAAAAATATAACGATTCCAAAGACCATTTAGCTTTTGAGTATGTTCAGAACGTTGGTTTCGATAAAGTGGATGTAAAAGAACAAAACTGGTTTCATTTTTAAGAAAATTGTACAAGCAATGGGCGGTGAGCAATAACGCTATTTAGATTTTATGGCCTTATCGCCTGTGCAAAAGTTAAGCTTGACGAACGGTTTGCTCGTGGAGTAAGATACATTTGGTGCTTGTGAGGGCTTTGGCTCTCCCACGGTTCAAGAGATTAAACCGTAGACAAGTGCCACACGCAGTTAAAACAATTATTCAGCTTCTAGATCCCCCTCATGGAGGATCTTTTGGTTTTTATGGTCTATTCCTTTTCTAGTTTTCCAGAAAGGAATTAAGCTCCAAAAGAATTTACCGCCGCCTTCGATTTCTTTAACTATAACTTTTATACGATGCGAATTTATAATAGCTACAAATCCATAATATCGAACAGTTATCAATCTCTTTTCCCACCTCGAATTTATTTTCTGCCGCTCAAATCTGCTTGTTTCAAAATATTCCTGTAAGGTATGGGATTGACTAATGACCTGAGGAGCGATTTTTAAAAGCCGCAATCTGACATATTGATCTTGCACGCTTCTTGCCTTATCCCATTCTTTAAATTTGATATGATCCAACCCTTTAGCATTAAATAAAACTTTATCTTTAAGATAAGGGCAATCTATCTCGCCGATAGTTTTATAATATGCCTCAGCCTTATTCTTCACATCCTCGAAATCGACATCACTGATGACCATAACAACATTTTACTCTGAGGAGTGATTTTTTCAAGAAAATAAGGCTAAAATCGTTCGAACTTCGTCCAGTCCCGCTACGGTGGCTACCGTTGTTGGGGCTTTTGCTGCATGGTTTCACGATCCAGTACTAATGATCTGGCTTGGCGTTATTATTCCTTTCGCTACATGGGCTTTGCTGCGAATTACTGGGCTTGAAGGATTTGTCGATCTTACGAATGCAGTCAGGCGGGAGTTTACACAAAAACGCTAAGGTACGGGATTTTAGAATTTTTTAATCTTTTTTTGCTATGCTTGGGGCATGAATAATCACGACTACATGAACGAAGAAGAATTTCGTGAGTATGTTGAGCAAGCGGAAAGAGAAATCACAAAACTCCAAGAAAAAGTTCTTGGCCAAATTTGTCACCTCACAGAATTGCTCATTTGCCTTGGCGGCACTTTGGATTAGGACATAGGCTTGTCTATTTCAACTAGAGCTTTGGTGAATTGTTCCTTCACCCGCCGGTACGCCTCAAAATGAGGCGTCCACGGTTTTTCTTGCCAGTAGTCAAATTTCATCTCCTTGAGCATGGGCGACAGGATCCTGAACGCGCGCATGGGCTTCGCGAGCGGCCGCTGATATGTTATCTCACCCGCCTCCACCTGTGCCCGTCGATACGCTCGAAATGCCGCGCGGAGCCTGGGCATCCACTTCGCGGCTTCGCGCTCCGCCGCAAGTTGCCACGGCGTTTTTTTCTCGTCGCGGGAATATTCCTTCTCTGCGGTGGCATCGAGCAGATATTCCCGCGCCCACACATCGTGGGATAGCTTCCCCATAAGCTTCGCGAGCAACGCACGATCTCCGTATCGCGCCTGCCAAAGTATTTTTATGTCATCGTCACAGAAGGGGTAAGCCCGAAAGACGGCATCGAGCCTTCCCGCGTCGATATCCTTCTTGAGCAGCACGAGGAATGATTTCTCCGAAACGAGATTGCCGAGGACAACGATCCGCGCACTTTCGTTTCCGACAGGAACCACTTCGCTGCGGAATCGATCGTAGATACTCTCCCCGCACCATTCGTCCGCGATATCTTCGATGTCGTCACAAACGATGAGATCGGGACGATATTGGCCATATTTCTGACCGCGCACACCCTGGTCCCTGGTGACGGAAAGAATTTTTGCCCCGTGATATTCGAGTTCCAGCGACAGCTTGTTCCACGCGGCCTCGTTCGCGGTGAATGGTCCAAAATCTTCCCGCAACAGTTCGTTGTTTTCAAGCTCTTGCTTGATATTTGAGAAATGGTTTTTGGCCTGTTCTTGCGTCTTGCTCATGACGATCGCGAATTTATCCTCCGGCTTCCCGAGAATCGACCACAGGACGTTCGTCATGTTGAGGATGGTTGATTTTCCGGAGTCGCGGAACGCCATGACCGCAATGAATCGGTACTCTTCGTGCCGGAGCATGTGGAACATCTCGATATGGAACGGCGCGAAAGGGTGGCGGAAATGGTGTCGGAGGTAGAGCATGCCGAACCAAAGCGGGTGCTCAAAAGCAAGCCGCCGCCGCAACCGCCGGTTCCCGCGAACGGAGTCAAGATACTCCGGCGTGATCTCCATTATTCCGTTTCGCCTGTTTCACGGATTCCCCGGACGCGAGTGCGAGCGCTTCGAGCATGACCCGCTGCTCGTCGTCCGTGAGGTCTTCCGCTTCCGCGATCGGCACGTACGGCTTGGCGTGAGAGCCGTACCGCGGATGGTGATGCTTGAGCCATAGCGTGATGGCCGGCATCTTCTTCTCCCTGATGAGGCTGATAAGCTGGGACTCGCTCATGTCGTTGATGTACATGAATCCGCGTTCGAGGGCGTCCTCGCTCTCGCGCCGGAACTGCTTGTCTTCGGAGCGCCACCGGTAATACGTAGCAGTACTCACGCCTGCCCGTTTGCACGCGACGAGGATGATCGGCATCTCGCCGAGAGCTTCCGTGACCTTCTGCTTGTCTTTCCGAATCCGCTCCGCGACTTCCGGATTGATCAATGCGTCGTTAGCCATGGAGTTTCGTGGCGGTGAGTCCCGTCAGTTTTTCCCAGCGCCTCTTTATAACTTCCGCGTACACGGGAGATTTTTCCATGAGATAGCAGCGGCGACCCATCGTGACGGATGCGATGAGCGTGCTGCCCGATCCGCCGAAAGGTTCGAGGACGAGATCGCCGCGCTTCGTCAGCACTTTGATGTAGGGGATGAGGATCTCAAGGGGTTTCGTCCCGAAGATGATGCCCTGGCCCGACGATTTTTCGTCGGCGGCCACGTGTTCCACAAAATCGCTCGGACAGATGCGCTTGCCTTTTTCGTACCCTTCCCAGTGCGGCTTGCCGGACATGGCATAGAGCGCGGTCTCATATTCATTCTGGAAGAGCTCTTCTTCCGGTTCCGTGTTCAGATGCTCCGTGCCATACGAACTTCCTACGATTGCAATATCGTGTTTGCTGAAGAACTTATACTTTCCCGCAAAGCCTTGCATCCGGTTGCCGACATGCCAGACAATCATGTTCTTTACTTTCCAGTATTTCTGCACCTCGTCCCAGATCGTCCGGATGTTTTTCCAATTTTCATACACGATGATATGAAAATCGTCTTTCGCCGATTGTTTCACGTTCTGCATCCAAAGCTCCGTGAAGTTTTCCGGCAAAGAATCTGTTTCAAGGTAACGCCGGTCCCGCTTTGCGCCGAATCCCGTGACCGCTTCACCCTTTTTCTTTTTGCCGTGGAGGTAATCGAGGATGTACGGCGGATCGGTGAGGCAAAAATCCGCTTTTTCGTCTCCCATGAGCCGTGCCATGTCTTCCGGAACGGTGCTATCCCCGCACGCGAGCCTGCTACCCGCGAGTTCGTAGACGTCGCCCTTCTTGATGCTTATCTTCTTGATATCAAGCTTCTTCAATTCCTTCTCGAGATCGAATTGCTCCGGCGTATCCTCCACGGCGAAGATATCGTCGAGCTCTTCCGAGGTAAAACCGATGTCCGCGAGGAACGCCTCGTCGAACTTCGAAAGGAGACCCCAGTCAAACTCGCCGGTATTGCGGTTTAATCTGAGATTTAGTTCTTTTTCCTTCTCGATGTCGGGGATGCTGATATAGACCACCGGCACTTCCGTATAACCCATCTCCTTTAATACCGACAGGCGAAAGTGCCCGCCGATCACGACACCTTTGCGATCCGGCGCGCCATTTACGAGGAGCGGATCCACGATGCCGAATCGCTTGATGCTTTCTTTGAGTTGCTCCTCGGCTTCTTTATTCCATGTCCGAGGATTGTATTCCGAAGGTTTCAAATCGCCCACGGAAACCTGCTGGATTCTGATATTGTTTTTGTGCATTTTTATGCATGCTATGGTTCTGACTTTTTATATTTTCTCCGCGTTTCTTTTATTGGACGGGCACATGCGCCGCCCAAAAATCGCCTTCTTGCCGGAAGCCGTTTCATTTGCGCGAAAAACCCCGGCTATTCAACGCCTTTCTTCAAAGCATTTGCCATGCGGGCACGCACGCCTTTTCAGGCTGCGGAGTGAGGAGGGCTAAACCGATCCTTATACAGGAATACCTTCCTATCCTTATTCAGGTATTTTACCGACATTCCGGTCGGAGGATGCGGGAGCTGCGGTCCGCCTTTTGCAAGGCCATTCCCACAGACGTCTTTTTTCAAAAACGATTGTTACTACCAGTATAGAGGTACTGGAAGAAAAAGCAAAAAAATCGTAGACACGGGACGGGGACGTCTATGCGGGACTAAAAGAAATCGTCCCGTTTACATCAACCTCAACTCTATATTTGGCATCACGATACTGCGTGTAGATCGGGGTTTCATCGTAAATATTTAAAAGTAGCTGGTACAGATGTTTTCGCTCCTTAGGGGTGCTTCTCTCGTAAAAATTCGGCAAGTTGTGTTCAATAAAAAATTTTAGAAACTGATCACGTAAATCGCCGAAGCCAATCATGGACTGTCCGTAATCCGTTCCATCCGCAATTCTCGCCAATTTTTCTTGCACGATTTTGGGCGGATGATCAATCTTCGAATGCAAGGCCAGGTTGCAATAAAAATTCAGAATCTGATATTTCTCCGGATGATCATCGATCTCCAGTATCTTTCTGATTCTGGATAAAATGTAAACGACGCTTTCTTCCGATTCTGGAACCGATTTTAGTTTTTGAGACAACTTTTCTAATATTTGTGGTTTTCCCATCTATTTTGAATGAGCCTATTTATGGTTTTGATGTTCTTTTCTGTACTGATAGATCTGCCACGCGCGGCCGAAAGGGTAATATGGCCCGCAAATATCGCCGTCGCTGTTTTTCGGCGAGAATTCTTCCACGATATCAAGCACGCCGTAATATTCTTCTTTGGTAAGCTTTCTCCCGATCTTTGAGTACAGCCGTTCGAATAATGAGTCGATCTCCCGTTCCCAAAACTCGACAGCTTCGTCCTCGTCGTCGAAGTCGATCACGTCATCGATCGTGTGCGGAGGGAGCACGTCGTCAAGGGTGTATTTTCGGGGTTCTTTTTTCATGAAATTATTATGACGCCGTATCTCAATCCTGGCAAAAACCGCGGAAATAGGTCCTGGTAACTCGGTTTGACTAGGCTTATTTTTGAGAGATAATCCGGAAATGGAATCCTATCTCAAGCCTCGGCAGGAGTACGTCGGCCGCTATGACCACGGCACGGTCTACCAATGCCGCAACCTCCTGCATACGTTTCAGGAGACGCTGAAGTCGATGCGCGCCGATCCCAAAGCCAAGGAGATGGATGAGAAGGAAATTTTGCGGACGGTGAATTCCATGTATCGCGTCACGCTCTACTTCATGGTCGGCGATCGGTATATGGAACGGGAAGCAACCGTCGACAAGTGGATGGCGAAGGACAAAGAAAAGGACCGCCTCCTCGCCGAAGCGCCTATCCCTCGCAGCCGATGCGTCGTGTGCGGCGGCACGATGAAATGCGAACATAAGCATCTATCATCCGACATTAATGATGAACGCCTCCGCGTTCTTTTCATCATCGAATGCAATTCCTGCGGGAAACGGGAGGCGCTCTATGATGACGGCGAACGTTTTTATATCCACTGCGAGAAGTGCGATGCGGAAGTCGCCTCATCTGACACACGGAAGGGCGACGTGATTACGTCGGTCAATACTTGTCCGAAGTGCGGCCACACGGACACCGTCACTATCGACCTAGCGGAAAAACCGTATGTGTCCGCAGAAAAAGAAGATCCGAAGAAGTTCGAGGAAGACAAGGAGCGGTTTGGTATGAACGACGCCAAGGCCCTCGCTCAATATCCTGCAGAAAAAGAGCGGGCGCGCGGGATGGGCGAGATGGTCGACCGATGGAAGCAGAAGGAAAAAGAGAAGGATATCTACGATGCCGTGGCGAAAATAAAAAAACTTACGATCGTCGAACTCGAGAATCTTCTGCGCGAGCCTGTCGAAAAATCCGGCTACGTGAAGTTCGATCTTGGAAAGCCGGTGATTGGGAAAGACGTGACGGTTGAATTCAGCGCCCAGGACGCCAAATCCGATCGAAAGGAATATGACAGCATTCATGAGCTCCAGAAACTCCTAATGACCGTGCTCGAATCAACCAATTGGCGCTTGATGAGCGACGGAATCTCGTATCGTTTGGGATTTCTCACGGGGCGCTTCCACGCTTACGAACGCGAGGAAGATCTCGTAGAACTCGTGCGCATCAAAATGAAAAAGGCCGCGGGTCCCACAAAAGAGGCGAAATAAGATATATCTGCGAGATAGCGAAAAGTGTCTTATTTATCTCATTTTGACGGAACGTGTTTTTGAGGAGATAATCACGCTATGACCATTGAAGAACTTACGGCCGCAGTTATCACGAGTCTACCCCGGCTTGGTGCTGAAAATCCCAAAACGGTTCAGGGAGCACGTGGAGAATCGTTGACTGTAACGTATAACGCAAAAAGCCCGATAACGCTGGATTTTCCCACGCCGGGCTGGCGACGCTCTGGAACCAATCCCGATCCGACGGGTGAACGGCACTGGAAAGTTGATTTCCTAAAAAATGACCCCGACCGGGACGCCTCATTTGGTCGTCCTGCTTAATCCTCAAAGAACGCTTGTGGGGCTTGCATCAGGAAAGTTCTAGACCGAGACACACCGCAATACATAGGACAGAACTGTTTTCTAAAAAATTTAACCGCGCTTCGCGGAGCGAAGCGTATGGTGGGGTGGGGGTGGAAACAAGAATACGGTTTTTCAGAGAGAGGTTGGAGCCGAAGATTTTTTGGAGGGAGAGTTTTTTGGAGGGGAGATCGCCGCTTTGTATCGTTTTGTCCAATAATGACGCGTCATTTATAAAATCCCGCAGAGGTTGGAGCCAAAGCGTAGCGTCGCGTTCCAGTCGGGCGATCTGTTCCTCGGCCGACTTGCGCTCAGACATGAGCGCATGCTTCCGCTCAAGATAGGTATCGCGGTCTATGTCCTGTTCGGAATAGAGATCAACGAAGCGGCTCATCTTGGCATCCAGTTGGCCGATCTTGACTCGCAATTCTTGCACGGCTGCTGTAGCAACAGAATCGGCTTTCTGCTCGTCCTCGTTAGCTAGGTGGTATAGCTCTTGCGTCCAGTCTGTAGGCATAACGTAGAACGAAAGCAGATCGGAGAGTTGAGTGCTCAACGTTTCCTCGCGGATGTATGATTGAGAGCATAGGCCGCGTTTCTTGGTACAGCGATAATAGACGTAGCGGTGGACGTTGCCGTTTTTCTGGTGCTTGGTAATTACTTCTCCGGTTATCATTCCTCCGCACTCGCCGCAACGCATGATGCCGCACAAGGGCTGCGGCTCGTTCTTGGGCTTGTGCCGTTGTCTGCCGCGTAATTCTAAAACACTCTGCACTTTATCGAATAGCTGTTTTGATATGAGCGGCGTATGCACGCCCTTATACATCTCTCCGGCGTACTCGAAATGGCCGTAGTAGAAGGGGTTGGTGAGCATCTTCTTTATGCTGTCCTTCTTCAAGGGCTTATCACCGCTACTGCCGGACTTATTGATCTTCTTGGTTCTCACGCCTCGCTCGTAGAGATATGCGGCGACGTCCTCAAAGCGGGATTTGTTCTCGGCGTACAACTCGAAGGCCGCCCGTATAGCGGGAGCCTTCCTGCGATCAACCTCAACACGCTTTGTTCTGGGATTGTTTATATAGCCCAATGGAGCAAGACCCGGATACTCGCCGCGTCTCGCTTTCTCTCGCTGGCCTCGTTTCGTATTCGCGCTCAAGTCGCGGATGTATTGGTTGGCCATTCCCAACTCGACGGACATCATCAACACATTATCGGCAGGGAGAAAGCTGCGGTCGTGGGTTTGGACGTGCTGAATGACGGACTGCTGTAAAAGCCAACTGATCTGTCCGCCGTCTACCGGATTACGGGCGAGTCGATCTATCTTCCAACAAACAATGCCCTGTGCCTCTCCCGCAATTATGCGCCGGATCATGTCGTTAAAGACGGGACGGCCGGGCACCTTGGCAGATCGCTTCTCTACAAACTCGGCCACAATCTGCAACCCTTCGTGCTTGGCGAGAGAGCGCAACTCCGAGAGCTGCGCGTCTATTGAGAGGACTTGTTTATCCTCAACATCGGTGCTTTTGCGGGCGTAGAGAAAGTATGTAGGCATATTTCCCAATATATCATAATATCCAAAGTTTGGATATTGACTTATTGGATACAGGATTTAGTATATGACTAAGTCCATCCAAACAAAGGAGTATGCCTATTTTGTTGGGCGACTACGCAAAGCCCGACTGGAAGCAGGGCTTTCACAACTCCAAGTTGCGAAGAAGATAGGCCGTCCGCAGTCGCACATCTCAAACATTGAATCGGGGCAGCAGAGAGTGGATGTGATAGAACTAAAGCGGTTTGCGAAGATATACAATAAGGACATCAATTATTTCATAAAATAAACTTATGGATAAAGAGGTGAAGGATAAAGATCAGGGAAAAGATATGAATCTCTTAATCAAGCTTTTCGCGGCTATCCTTCCGGCATTTATCCTAACGCAAGAACTATCGTGGATTACAGCAAATGCAACTGGCCTTGCTTGGTTTTGGGTATTTCTAGTTATCATAGTTCTCTTAGTCGTCCGACAGGAAAAATATCAAGCACTTGCAAGAATTTTCCGCATTGCCGAAATAGCTACATTTTTCGCTCCCATTACTGTCTTTATCCTCGCTCTCTCCGCGAATCAAGGAAGTTTTGCTGGGGCTGTCGTCGGCACAATGGCCTTAGTGATTGGCGTGGTCGTCGCACTGTTCTTTGGAATTATTTTCCACTTCATCGCAAATTCGTTCAAAAAGAAATCGCTAGCTACAACGGCTAATGTAGGCATGAAAAAATGTCCCGACTGCGCTGAACCCATCAAGGTCGAAGCGAAAAAGTGTCGATATTGCGGAAAGGTCTTTGACCAACCAGAAAATCAAAACAAATAAAAATGACAACTCTTTTCATAATTCTATTATTGGTTTCCGTCGTGTGCATAATTGTCGGACTAGTAAAACCATCCACTCTAAAACTTAAATCACGCAAGGAGGTCTTGGTATATTTTGGAGGAGCAATCATTGTCTTCTTTGTCCTCATCGGCATTACGGGACAACCAGCTTCTACAAATACTCCTCCGGCAACTACGCCCGCGCCGCAGAACACTTCAAACACAGCTAATCAGTCAACGACTCCTACCCCTAATACTCCAACACAATCTACGCAGACGAATAACACGCCCGCTCCAAGCAAAAAAACTTCTGCCGGAAGTCAGAATGGAGCGGTAGTAAATCAACCCACACCGACGCCGCCTCCAGTTCAGCAATCAAACAGCCAAACTGTTTCAGCCGGATCAAGCGCAACGGTAAGCCAACAAAATGCACTCAGAGCCGCACAGCAATATTTGAACTACACGGCATTCTCACATGATGGACTAGTTGCTCAATTAGAGCACGATCAATTCTCACAGGCCGATGCGACGTATGGCGCAGATAATTCTGGCGCGGACTGGAACGCAGAGGCGCTCAAAGCGGCACAACAGTATTTAAATTACTCGGCATTTTCTCAGGGCGGACTAGCTGCTCAACTTGAACACGACCAATTCACACAAGCACAGGCTGAGTACGGTGCAGATAATTCGGGCGCTGATTGGAATGCGGAGGCGGCTAAAGCGGCTCAGCAGTACATGTCATATTCCGCATTTTCGCGCGGCAGTCTCATCGCACAGCTAGAGCATGACCAATTCACGCAAGCACAAGCTGAGTATGGAGCTAACGCGGTTGGTTTAACACAATAGGGAGTGCCATGCTCTTGCATTGGCAAGATTCATAACACGCGCACGGGTGGTGTGGGGCAAGTGTTATACCAAAATAAAAGCGGCGATCTCCCCTCCAAAAAACTCTCCCTCCAAAAAATCTTCGGCTCCAACCTCTCTCTGAAAAACCGTATTCTTGTTTCCACCCCCACCCCACCATACGCTTCGCTCCGCGAAGCGCGGTTAAATTTTTTAGAAAACAGTTCTGTCCTATGTATTGCGCAGCTCTACCTCTTTCTTCAAACCTATTTTAGCAGAAAACAGGGGTAA
>CAYUBE010000024.1:0-11678 GCA_964442965.1 uncultured Candidatus Saccharibacteria bacterium | reverse complement strand
CAGGGCAGGATGAGAACCCTTTAGGGTTCGGGAATTGGCAGCGAGGAGAAAATAAGAACAAGACGGCTTGTTTTTATTTTCGACGAGTGAACCAATTCGGGCGGATTTATCCGTCCCACCCTGCCCTGTGCACTGCACGGGATTTTTGACTACAAAAATCCTGCATAAGCTCGAAAATATAACCTAATTTTGCGGTTCCAAATCCTTGATTTCTGACATACGGAATTCCTTTAAAAAAGCGGCTCTATAAAAATGAGCCGCCTATGAAATCCTCGAACTGTCCTTTAAGATTGTCGTTCCGGCACGACCTTAATTACCATCTTGCGAACTAGGTAGTAGTTGATGACCCCAAAGATTCCTCCGGTCAGGGTTCCGATCAATGCATTGTGGTTGAAATATCCTATCCCAGCACCTATGAATGCATCCACCCCGCACAGTAATCTGAGATCGGAATGAACGAGAATAACTATCTTCCATAAGAAGCGAGGCAGCTTTACAACAAGGGTAAAGATTGCCACAACAAGGGCCAACGCTTTTTTAGCTATCCAGCTAATTGAGACAAAAATTGCACGTGGCAACCAGTAACCATAAAAAGATATCGGATTTGCCTTCCAACAAATTTCGATAGCCTCTTTCTTGCTGATTGCATCTTTTTGGCTTAGCTTTATGGCAGCAAAGAATTGACAGAAAGTAAATTCACCGAGAGCAAAGCCGAAAAAAAACTCAGTGGCCCGTGGATTATGAAGCAGGACGAAGACCGCCGCGGGAACAATGAAATTGCCCATCACAACGATCCAGTCGATCGCCAATAAAAGTAGCCACTCATTAAGGAAAGAGTTTAGTTTTGCCTTATCCAGTTTCCAGCTGAATGCCTCTCTAGCCGCAATCTTTACCGCCTGAACAATTTTTTTAACTTCGTAGCTGGCATAACCAACCACGAACCCGGAGATCGCACCAATCCACCAGAGAAATGGTGAAAGTTGCAGTGTAATCAACGTACCGATCAATGCGCCCAATGCGCACGCGAAAAATACTTTAAGTCCTTGCATAGGACCCTCCTTCTTAATTTAGTGATGAAAGAATTATTTGTATTTAATTATCAATTTCGTTTACCGACAGTATCATGGCATGCTGTTATCTTCTTGTCAAGTCATCCGTAATATCCCAATAGCTTGGAATACCCCTAGTTCAAATCCTGTCTGGTGGTAGGCGAAAAAATATACACTTGGCTCTCTATTGAGTGCATATTTCCTATCTTTTGATAGATACGTGGACATGTATTCACCTGATCAGAAATCAAGGATTTCAAACCACAAAATTAGGTTATATTTTCGAGCTTATGCAGGATTTTTGTAGTCAAAAATCCCGTGCAGTGCACCTTATGACTGCTTCGTCATAAAACAGTAGAAAGCCAGGAAGATTAATAAACATGGGCCTAGTTGAATGAAAGAGGGGTTCTTTATTCTGATCCTAAATTGGATCTTCATCTCCCTCGTTGCTGGGGATGTTGATGGCATGATATAATCACATTATTATGCGAGTTCTAGGGGTTGATTGCGCGGGAGTGATCTTGAATCCGTGCATCGGATCGGTTCCTGGCGCTTTCGACAGCCTGCGGGAGATAGTACGATCCGGTCAATTCGAGAAAATTTATATCGTTTCACAGGTCAATCCTCTTGGCCGTATTGCTTTTTCCCATCGCCTCTGGTTGCGGGGCCTCTGGAAATACACGGGAATACCTCGGAGCAATTTATATTTTTGCCGGTATCGCAGTGAAAAATCGATTTTTTGTAAGAAGCTGGGGATCACCGATTTTATCGATGACACCCCCGAGGTTTTGAGTTATCTGGGTGATGTCGATCGGCTGTACGCGCTTAATATAAAAAAAATCAACCAGGCCGATAAATATCAACTTCCCAAGAACGTAGCATTTTTCTCGTCATGGAAGGAGCTCCTGCCTCAGTTATTGGCAACGTCCTCTGCGGCGCCAAAAGAATGATCGTGGTATACTTTGCCCATGAACCAACGGGATATCGAATTTCTTTTTGAGATTGGATCGCTGAAAAACATAGATCGCGGCTGGCGGCAGCACCTTGGTATAGATTGCGCGAATGATTTGGAGCACAGTTTTCGGGTTGCCTTACTTGCCCTGATGCTCGCGCGACAGGAGGGGGTGGCTGATGAGGAAAAAATTCTGAAAATGGCGCTGATCCACGACTTGGCCGAAACGAGGGTTTCCGACCTGAGCTATATGCAAAAAGTTTATGTCAAAGCCGACGAGGAACGCGCCGCGCGCGACCTGTTCGATAAAACCTCGCTTCAAGATTTGAACGAAACTGTTTTGAAAGAATACGAGGAAAGGAAAACGCCCGAAGCGAAGATTGTGAAGGATGCCGACAATCTGGACATTGATATTGAACTTAAAGAACTTGAAGAGCGGGGATCGAAGTTACCGGCAAAGTGGATTTGGTCTCGCAGAAAAGTTCGTGACGAGAAATTATATACGGAGTCGGCGAAGAAATTTTGGGATGACCTTCAAAAATCGGATGCCGCGGATTGGCACCTGACGGCGAACAAGTGGCATAAAATTCCCGACGCGGGAAAATAAAAATCGAGGTCTGATGCGTCAGGCCTCGAAATCTTAGTTCGGACTTTTGCCCAAGAAGCTAGGCATGGTATTAATCCATCGCTCTAAAAAAGGAGCAATAAAGTGGAAATAAGAGAAAATCAAAATACATACAAACACGACCGCAAGGATAAGGAAAGCGGTCCCTTTGTCTTTTTTATCTTTTTTCATCAATCACACTCCTTTCTTCGTTGATGGGTTTTCCACTGGTGGTTATATGAAAATACCATTCGGCAAAACTTTCCCCTTTATATTTTTTTTCATTGAGAGAAAATTCATCCGGAAAAAAAATAAGACTCTTCACGTTTTTACTCTGTATCAGAGCTTGTTTTTGGGAAACACTCATAATTCCACATCCTCCCCATGAAGGCTGTGGCATGCCGCAGGGAGATAATCTATCGAACAGCGCACACGCATTTCCGCCAGTGTCGACTAGGTTTCTTCCGAAACGCTGAAAACCATGAAATGGACACTGAGTCCGTTTTTTGGGGACGATGGGAACGATAAGCCCCTTTTTCTTTTTCTCGTCCTTTGCTTTCTTCACGGTTTTCGTGAGACTGATGGATGTCCCGATGAATGCGACGCCGACCAGAAGCCACAGGATGATTTGTGGCCCTAAATTATGAATAATCATAGAAGAACCTCCAAATTAAGTTGCTAAATTTAACTGCCATTATGCTAGCGCGCTTTTTTATGAGCGTCAACTTTTGTGAGCGTTATTCAGCCTCTCACTACTTGCTAACTTGTACAAGTTAGCAAGTAGTGAGAGGTCCTCGTTTCCCTTGTGATCGATAACCGATTTATATCCGGTTAAAGAGAATAGCCATGAAAATTAAAAAGAGCACTATGAAAGAGAGAAGCGCCGCTGTTGCGGGAAGCGCATTTTTATAAACCTTGAGCTCGACTGGCCGGTCGCCGGGCATCATGAGTGAGGCGATGAACTCGTCGAGCATGCAGCCCAGGCCGAGGCCGAGGAATGCGATGGCGTATAGGGTGGTACCGGCAAATAATATCAAAAGGCTCGCAACAAAAATATAGGCGACGCCGTAATGAAGATGATGGATTTGCAAACCTGTTTTGGTTCGCAGGGGAGGACGATCGAATACGTGGGCCGCAACATAAAACAGGGTTCGGTAGTAAGCGAAGGGGAGCGCCAAGCATATTGCAAAGATTATGATTTCCCACATGGGATTATTTTAACAAACAATTCGCGGGCTGGCGATTTATCTATTTTGTGCTAGAATGTACCCATGAATATTACATCTTTGGTTTCACTTTTACAGGCGGCCGCGTCGCTCCTTGTGTTGGCTCAGGGGCCAACCGCAACGACTGCTTTCATGCAGCAGGCGGTGAGTTTCGGCAGTCATGCGGTGCAAATAGTAACCCAGGCCGAGGCTCCCATCGGTTTTTCCGTCCCGCAGAACGATAGCGTCTGGCCGAACGCCAAGGACCTCATGAACGCACCTTACATTGATGCGGCGGGCCATTGGTCACAGCTCGGTAAAACAGTGCAATTGATCCCTGGCGATACTTCGTTCGGCGATCTGAATCATGACGGTTTGGATGATGCTGCGGTCATCGTGAATCGGCCCTCATCCGATGGCACACCGAATTATTTTTTGGCCGCCATGCTCAACCAGAATAACATCATGTTCAACATCGCGGACTTTCCGCTCGGGACGGACATTAACATCGCCTCTCATTCCATTTCGGGAGGAATGATTTTACTGAGTAATACAAGCTATGAACTTTTAGGAAATACGATCATAAAAAATTAGCACCCGCCGCCAGCTCAGTTTTTGAGCGTACGCGAAAGATCCCGGCATTCTCGAGATCGCCGCCGATTGAACGGTCTTTGGTTTCGGGATACTATAAAAGCGTATGAAGCCGATCCGCGTAGTACAGGACATTGTTCGTCCAAAGACCGTTGGAAAACCCCGTGGCGGGAAGGCCGTTGTTATGCATCTGAAGAATGCCGCCAACGCAGTTTCAAGATCATTCAGCGTCAAGATCCCGTTTTTTGTCTGGCTCGTGATCATTCTCGCCGAGGGCGGTTATATGGTAAAAACATCGCCGGAAATAATTTCCTATCTGTCGACATTCCAATGGTCTGCCGCGTGGGTAAAGCCTGACGGGCCGGCGAGCACGCTTCAGGAGGCGATGATCGCCCAAAATGTTGTCGTGCTTTCCTCTGCCACATCTTCCCCCGTTTCCACTTCCACGCCGAATGCGACAAGCTCGGATGCGCTGTCCCTGATAGAGCCCGGATTATTGCCAATGGTTCAGATGTCTCCTTTTATCCCGGTGAGTGCTGCGACTTCCGGCAAAGTATTCAGTTCCGGCATCAAATCAAACAAGTCAAAATCCACATCGGCCGCTCCTACGGTTATCACGGCAGCATCGCTGCTCGACGCCACGACCATTTCCATGAGAGAGCGTTATGACGGGCCTTATAAGATCACGTTGATTACCGACGCGGGTACGTACGGAAAGGTAACATGGGATTTCACGGCGACCACGCTCACGATCAGTAAATCGGTGCCGAGCTTTTCTATTTCGTTTTCCTGCAACCCGCCGCCGAACCAGCCCGTGCCCGGCGCATTTGACCAGAATCCGACATTCAATGTACGGACTTCCTACGCATGCACGATCAGCCTCACGCCGCTTTCCGGAAATGACCAGCAGACCCAATCGAAGCAATTTTCTTTTGCGACCGATGCAGGACAACTTATCGTTACCTCACCGTCTTCCATGAACACCGTGCTCACCGACAACACCAATTCCGGTGGCTTTGTTTTCACGAACGACGACACTGAACCAATCACCGTCACCGGCTTGGATATCGACGCTTCGTATCGGGGGCTTAATATTACGGAGAATCCTTTGATTTTGAGATTTGAGGATCCCGCAACAGAAACATCACTTGCCGATTATCATCTGGAAGATCTGGCGGCAGATCCATCAACCTCATACGCCCACACGGGAACAGATATTCAAATTCCGGTCTCCTTTACGGTGCCTGCCTCGAGCCAGAAAATGCTTCCGGTTGATATTTTGGGCGTGCATCGGCTGGGAATCTACGGAATCGATCCGACCATCACCATTGCGCTGCGCCAGGTTACGACAAATCAAAACGTGAACAGGATAGCTCTCAATTCCGCAAAAATTTCATGGTCATGCATTGTTCCTCTCGGAGCATATGATCCCAATGCAACGAGCGGCCCGTATGCGAGCGGCCAGGCGTGTCAGTAATTTTTCAAACAATAAAAACACCCCCTTGTTTTGATGCCTAGCAAGAGCTAGCCAAGGGGGTGAGCGGTCGGGACGCACAGCAAAAGACTGTTTTCAATATATTCTTTTCAGAAGGAAAGTCAATTCCTCGGGACGGGGGATAATTTTATGGCAATAAAATAAAAAAGCCACCACACTACCCGTGTTAATTGTTGTAGTGCAGCGGCTTTTAGATATTGGATCACCTCCTTCCAGGGGGGTTTTGTTAAAAACTATAATCAGAATATTCATTTTCTATGAAAAATACAAGAGGCCGTAAGATCTCCATAAGCTAGGCTATATCTTACGGTCTTGTTTTTTTTGTCCGGAAGAGGAGGCCGCGGATTGTAACTTTTCTTCCGTGTGTTACGTTTACCCTATTGATGATAAATCACAATCGCCAAATGAATACGCAGGTTTTTGCGGGACCGCAGGTCTGGACGCTTTTGTATATCCACGATCTCACCGCAACCAATCTGTCTAATCAAGGCGATTATTCTATCAATCCAATGTAAAGAATATCCCCCTCTCGACCTCATAGAACGCCTTGGTTAGACAGACCGAGGCGTTCTTGTTTCTGCCTAAGCTAAGCAGTTCATTTACAACTTAATAATAAGGAGAAAATATGGTACAGCAAAAGCACGCAACAGACCAACGTGTTATCTTTCTGAAAGGCAGGCGGATCTATCTCCGGCCTCCGACCAAGGAAGACATCCCGTTATTCCTTCGCTGGATGAATGACCAAGAGGTAAGCCAATACCTTGCATCGTTCCTTCCCTTAACCGAAGCCGACGAAACAGAATGGATCGAGCGTCTTCACAAAGAAAAGAATGAACATATTGTCCTTGTCATCGTTCACACAAAAAGCGATCGGGCGATTGGTACTATGGGATTGCATCGCATCAACTGGAAAGACCGTACTGCGGTCACCGGGGCGGTTATTGGAGAGAAAATGTTCTGGGGTAAAGGATACGGGAGCGAGGCGAAAATGTTCTTCCTGAATTATGCATTCAATTCGCTCAATCTCAGAAAAATCTGTTCAACGGTTCTCAGTTTTAACAAGAGAAGTGTTGCTTACAGCAAAAAATGCGGTTATCACGTGGAGGGTATCCTGAAAAAGCATATTTTCAAGAACGGGGAATACCAGGACGAAATTCACATGGCCGTATTCAAGGAAGATTGGTTATTGCTCTGGAAAGAATTTCAAAAGACAGGGAGAATATAGTGGGGTTGGAGGTATTGGCATTTCATCGCCAGTACCTCTTTTCTTATGGCCATGTGCCTGAAGTTTGCGTGGTTTTAAAGAAATCCAAAAGATTTTTTTATGGCTTGGACAAATTCTGCGAGTGAGCAGACGATATGGATATCCGGCCGGCGTAATTTGATCTGTATCTCAAGATCAACCTTTCTTGCATATTTTGGATCAATGCCGACGATGATCGGTGAGGAACGCTCCATGGCTGCGCCGAATTCAAACAAAGTGATGGGGTTGAGGGTTTCTTTCGGAAACCAAAAGGCAATGAGATTTGCGGATCGCAGCCCTTCAAACTCCCATCGGATTTGTTCTTCTTCCGCCGTCAGTTCATCCGGAAATACGCCTCTTCGTGGATTGAAGATCGTGACAGGAAATTCATCGAGGGCGGTCGTGACCTCGTTTTGCCAATCAGGACAGTTACTGATGCCACCGGCCAGAAAAACGCTGACAAACTCTGGCGGTTCATCGTTGGGGGCTTTAATAGATTGCATGGTCCCATTTTACCATGAGTCGAGATCGTTCCTTATTTGTTCGTGCCTATAAAAAATGCCGCCAGATCTTTTTGTGCTGGCGGTCCCACAGAATACTTAAGAAAGGATTTTCTTGGAAATCTTTTTTATTTCCTCCAGAACATTTTTCAGAATACCTTTCTTTTCGGGAAGGGGAATATTCTCCTCTTCTGGCTTCTCCTCTCCTTGTTTAAATCGGACAAGATCCTTTGCGGGATCATCCGAGATTTTCGTACCCCTTTCTATTTTTGCCATGTTACCTCCTTTTCGGTGTTAAGGAATTTTGATGCGAGGAGCGTCCTGAATTTATCACTAAATCTACCATTTATCAAATTAACCAGATCTTCTCGCTTTCGACAAAAAACAGAAACCAGATAAGGGGTTTTACTCCTATCTACTTCGATCCAGTCCTCATTTGTCCCGGAATTTGTTTTTAACTGAAACGGCAAAGCTTCCCCGTCGGATGTTTTTATAAAAAAATCGATCTTCTGTTTTTCCTCGTTCATGCCGGCGTCGTCTTCCGGGCAGCTTTTTATAATAGTCCCGTTCATTTTAAACCGAGTATTGAGATCTTGGAGCGCCTCGATGGTAGCAAGCTCCATAAAAACGCCGCCGACCCAATTATCATAATCTTCGAGAAGGGTACGGGATTCAGGATAGATCTGGCAAAGATTCCGGAACGTTCCGTGGACATCCTTGAGAAGTTCAGGCGAACGCTCCCGGAGGCAGCGAATAACGAACATTAAATTTTGGTTCATGTCGGCTGCTTCCACGCCAAGCCTGGCGAGCTGGTTTTTTTTGAATTTGTTGTCGGGTAGCTGCGAGATTCGTCGCTGTTCGAGGGGGAGTTTAATGAACATTCTGCAGATATCAAGATAGGTGGTGGCGCTGATCTTCCTTTCGGGTGATCCTTTTGCTTCGAGGATGTTTTGCTTTTCTCGATCGATATCTTCGATGGCCCGCCGCGGCGTAACCCAACTTTGGCGTTCAGTCTTTTTTTCAACGTCTACCACGACCTCCGATGGGACGTTGTCGGGAACTTTATACTCTTCCATGGAAGATATCTTGAACATAGGGTTATCAGCGAAACCTGCGTTAGTCCGCAGGAATTTATTCTCTATGGGAGTAAAGTAAACCGTAAAGCTAATTATGTCAAATTTTGAGAATGCGGTTTGCTATAATTTTAAAAAGGTCGTTTTGTCTCTTTATTTACCCATGCTCAAAACTAAAAAGCAAGCTGTTAAAACAAAACCGAAGCGGACCATAAAGAAAAAGAAACTGGTATCGCAGGGGATTATCAAGACTTCCTCATGCGCTTGCGCTCGCGGCGTCTGTGCGTGTCGGGAGTGTATTTGCACTTGTACGAACGGCAAATGTAAATGTGTCTGCGGATAGAATCGAAGACCATTCTCGCGATTCGATGGATAGGAGGGGAATATGTTAAGATAAAGTTATGAAGAAGGGAGAACTGCAGGCTATTACAAACTTTATCTACGAAGCAGGGATATTAAGCAGAACCCCGCGCTCGGGGTTGTGGTTTTTGGGAACCGGCAAACAATCGGTAGCCGAACATCTTCTGCGGACAACCTATATTGCCTACGCGCTTTGTTTCCTTGTGCCGGACGCGGATCGGGCGAAAGTTGTCTTTATGAGCCTGTTCCATGATTTCGGTGAGGGGAGAACATCTGATTTGAATTACGTTCATCAGCGCTACGGGCGCCTCGCCGAATCAGAGGCTTTCAAGGATATTTCCGCCGAGATTCCCTTCGGGAAAGAAATGGCCGCATTCTATAAGGAAGAGCAGGCGAAGAAAACGCTCGAGGCAAAGCTTGTAAAAGATGCGGATCAACTCGAATGGATCGCCACGCTGCGTGAAGAAGAGCTGAGGGGTAATACAAAAGCCCGCGCATGGGCAAAGATCGGCTATGCGCGCCTGAAGACAAAGGAAGCGAAGGCGGTCGGCAAATTTCTCTTGGCGACCCATTCCGACGCATGGTGGTTCGACGCCAACGACAAATGGTTCGTCTCTCGCGATCCCAAGCTCATAAAAAAGAAGCGGCAATAGGAATTTTCTATCTTATTACAGGGGGACAAGAGATAGAGAAAAGGCCTTGAAAAAAGTTTTTCAAGGCCTCGAAAAATTATTGAAAAGTTAATGCGACGACAAGACCGGTTTGGCCTTGCTGCAACCCAGCCTGTTTCCCTGCGCTGGTTGCCACAAAATTAGAAAATGATATGCCGGCAGTGAGGACAATCCCTTCGGATGATCCTATTCGAATAAATGCCGTGACCGGAAGACAATGGGCAAGTAACATATTTTGGTCTTGCTCATAGGCATCCCACCGATCCCACCCACTGGTCGCAATGATCACATAGTAGGTCATTGAAACACCAATGGACAGACCATCCGTCAGTGCTTTTTCCAATGCGATTTCCGGCACGATGTCGCCGAGTACCTCGTCTGAACCGCAGAGGGCTATCAACCCTCCCTTGTGGAGCTCACAATAGGTCAATGCGGCTCCATATCCTCTATCGCTCCCCCCGACATCATTGGTATAATTTCTTTCCGCCATACCGTCTTGACTTAGCGTCAGGAGTGAAAATTTTCCCACGAAGTAGAAATCGGAGGATATCTCGCCTCTGACTTCGATGCCCAAAAGATAAAGCCAATTGTTCTCATACGATTCTTGGAGAATCGGTCCGGCATTCGATGCTGGGACGTAACTCAGATCGGAGCCGTAAATCGGCATATTCCTGATACTGAGGGGCATATCACTGACTGCTGAAAACTGGTAGTCAGCTTCAGCAAAGATAGAAGTTTTCCACTGAGGAAATGTCGGTGGAGCAGAAAGGATTGAGCATAAGATAATTATGCTCAAACTCAAAAAACAAAACTTTTTCATAACAACCTCGATTCTTTGAGAAATCCCCGAAAACTGGATAATCACCCGAATATTCAGTTTTCAAGGCCACTGTCTATTTCATACATCGTTTTTATAAAAATGCAAGGGCGTAAAAATCCCATAAATAGTGGGTCATTACGGCGATAGGCGGCATGCTCGGGAATAATTGACGATTATCATCATTTCCTCTATACTGACAGGCGATGGTAGGCTATGGTAGTTTTTCCATCAATTGCACATTTACAAAATAAAATGGAGAGGTAGCGATGAAAAAAGTATACTTTTTTCTGATATCGATTTTTTTCCTTGCGCTTGGATTGAGTGAAATCAATCAAGCTCAAAGTTTGCGTGGTATCATAGAAAGCGGGATCACGGTGGCAAATAGACTGACTGCGGCGAATATCGAAATGGTCAGGAGTAATTTCGACATCTTGTCGACAACTAGCGACATTAAGAGGACCTATCGAGTTTTGTCCGCAAAGCAGACCTATTCAATCGGCGTATTCGCTAATGAGGGGGTTGAAAACTTAGCCCTCATCGTGTATGAGCCTGTTGGCAATGATTGGGTGGAAATTGCGAGAGGTGACAGTGCCACGTGGAGAGAGTATGTCTCGGTGGCTCCTACGACAACCCAGTTATATCGAATTGATGTTGTGGCCAACAAATTCAGTTCGGGCTACAAGTACGGATATTATAATTTATTCATTGCATCGTCGACCGGCATTGGTAGTCAAAAAATATCCAACTTCATGGACGCAACGCTGTCCGAGATAAAGACAACGGAAACACAATATGGATATCAGGCTATGTGCGGAGAGTTCGACATCCTCAATAGCTCTTTTACCGCTAAGAGTATGTGGAGAAATCTTGTGGGGGGGATCGAGTATCACTTGTATGCATGTTTTGGGTCAGGGATCGATGACGTGGATCTCTCTGTGTACAGAGAAGTTGGCACTGATTGGGTATATCAGCGGACCAGAGAACATTGTCAATCAGGGACTTTTATTGATGTGACTCCGGCGTCTGATGGTTTTTATCGATTCGATGTACAAGCACATTCAGAGTTAAGGAGCATTAAGTGTGTTTTTCCGGCGGTCAACATAGACGAAAAAGCT
>CAYUBE010000023.1:0-13107 GCA_964442965.1 uncultured Candidatus Saccharibacteria bacterium | reverse complement strand
GGAACGATTCATTCTCGCTCAAAAAAAGTTCGAGCAAATGATATAATGACACCACGCGGGCATCAAAACAATTCCTGTTTCATAAAACATCTTTGTTTTGTGATAAAATGTATTTATTCAGAACCATGATCATCGGCAGGCATAAAGCCATTGGGGATTTTAAAAAACTCGCAGAAGCGGGCAAGCTTGGCCACGCCTATTTGTTTTACGGACCGTCGATGGTTGGAAAGCGGACATTTGCGATGGCACTCGCGCGATTTTTGGAAAAAGGTGTGTTCGAATTGCCTAAGGAAGGTGAGGTTTTGCAGGATAGCAAACTGATCGATCTTGCGTTTGCAAGACAGTTAGACACCGACAAAAAAGGGGATTCGATTGGCATCGACGCCGCGCGCGAGATCAAGAATTTCCTTTGGCAAAAGCCGAACGTGAGTCCGCGCCGGACGCTTGTTCTTGATGAAGTTGAATTTCTGACGACCGAAGCGCAGAACGCGCTCTTGAAGATAACCGAGGAGCCGCCGGCGTCGTCGCTAATTATTCTCGTTTCCTCGGATCCGGAAAGTTTGCTGCCGACCATCCTGTCCCGCGTTGAAAAAGTTTATTTCGGCTTGATTCAGGAAAAGGAGATTATTGCATGGCTCACAAAAAAGAAAAATCTCTCGGCGGCAGACGCAAAGAAATTTGCAGCGCAATCGTTCGGTAAGCCGGGCCTTGCAATTCGCCTGGCGGAGGATGAAGGTCTTCAGAAGAATATCGCACTCGCGGAAAAACTTTTGAAAGTTCAGCCGGCTGCGCGGCGGGATTTTATCAAAGAGATTCTCGAGCCGGATGATTTCAATTTTGCCACTTTTATAAATGCGCTGATTCTCGCGCTTGCGGCGCAGAAAGAAAGCAAGACGAGAAACATTCTCTGGCATCGCGCGCTCGCACTCGCAGACCGAGAATCGAATTTTTCACTCAATCCGCGCCTCCAACTCGAAAATCTCTTCGTATAGGAGAATAGGACACTATTGTTATAAAACTTTCTATTGGCATGATTGGAACGTAAATAGAAATTTGAAAAATAATAGAGGAATCCCATTTGTATTTACCATAAAATTACCGCCGCCTTAACCGAGGTTTGGTGTGATGACGTAAAAAGATATAGAAATATAAAAAAATATAAAGGGGTCTCTTTGAGACCCCTTTTTTTGCCTGTTTCTTTAGTCTTTCTTTTCCTCGGTTTTCTTCCCTTTTAGCTGGTCACTCGCCAGGCTTGCGAGTAACACATTCATAAAAGGATTACCTCCTTCGTTTCCGCCGTTACTGCTGACCAATATATCAGGAACGAGTTTCATATTGTTCTTTGATAAGGCTTCAGCAATTTGTACGGCTGCATAGTTGCCGGATTCCATAGATTCTGAACTGGCTGGGGTTGTAGTGGAAAATAAGAACCTTTCCTCTTCGCTGGAAGGCTTATTCAACTTACTGTGGGATTCTCTGTGATAGGATGGCTTGAATTTTGCCCCAAAATGAAGGATAGTGTAACAAAGTCGTAGAACGTAAAGAGGGAAAAGGTTGACTACTTAGGTAATGCGCCTGGAAATCGGCATCGTGGGGCTTCCGAACGTCGGGAAATCGACGCTTTTTAAACTGATCACCAAGCAGGATATTTTGATCGCGAATTATCCTTTCGCCACGATCGATCCGAACGTCGGCATCGTGCCGGTGCCGGATGAGCGGTTGGAAAAATTGAACGAACTCAGCAAGTCGAAGAAAAAGATCCCGGCGGTTGTGGAATTTTACGACATCGCGGGACTCGTAAAAGGAGCAAATAAGGGTGAGGGACTTGGCAATCAATTCCTGACTCATATCCGCGAAACGCAGGCGATCGTGGTCGTACTTCGTGTATTTGAAAATCCAGACATTATTCATGTCGAAAATTCGGTTGATCCGCTCCGCGACCTTGAGATCATTAACACCGAGCTGATTTTGAAAGATATAGAAACCGTTGAGAGGCGGCTCGTGCGGGCGGAGTCGGAGGCACGCAGCGGAAAAAAAGAGGCGATCAAAGACCGCGACGAGTTGATAAAGATCAAAACTTTTTTGGAACAGGGAAATATTATTTCGAGTTCACCTGAACACCATTCTCTCATTCAATTGAATAAGGAAATGGGCGACTTGAATCTTTTAACGGCGAAACGGCAGGTCTATCTTTTGAACGGAAAACAAGAAGAGGTTTCGGCTGAGCTTCTCGAAAAAATAAAGACACTTGGCGCAGATTACGTGGTTGCCGATCTCGCAAACTCTGAGGGAATTCCGGAACTCATTAAAAAAGCGTATTCTGTTTTAAATTTGATCAGTTTTTTCACGACCGGGGAGGACGAAACGCGGGCGTGGACCATTGTGCGCGGTACGAAAGCGCCGCAGGCGGCAGGCGTCATCCATACGGATTTTGAGCAAAAATTTATCCGACTCGAGGTGGTGAATTGCGAAAAATTGATGGAGGCAAAAGGGTGGTCCGCCGCGAAGCAAAAGGGGTGGATTCGCATTGAAGGAAAAGAATACGAGGTACAGGATGGCGATGTATTGGTGGTCCGGCATGGATAGAACAATAAGACTGTTGCAAGAAAACGTAGAACAAAAGACCCCGTGCGGGGTCTTTTGTTCGTCCAAGGCACGAAAATTTGATTGTTCGTTGCCTTTCATCTATAGATACGAACGGGAGCGGTTTTTGGTTTATGGTAAACTATAAAAATGAAGATCCAGAATTTTGACCAGCTTGCGACGACATCCGCACGACGGGCATTGCTCACCATTGCAGAGGCGGGACTCGCGGCGATTGATACGCAAACAGTGATTCGCGGAGCGATCCAACGCGATGGAGATAAGCTGACCGTCAGCGGAGAAATGATCGATCTGAGGCAAATTGATCGGCTTGTTTTCGTCGCGGTCGGGAAGTGTGCGGCGGATGCGGCTATCGCGACGGAAAATATTTTAGGAGATCGTATCTCGCGCGGCGTTGTGCTTGATATTAAAAAATGTCTGGAGGTGAAATACCTGAAGGCGTTTTGCGGAACGCATCCCTTGCCGTCGGATGAGAATCTTACTGCGACAGAAGCGATTGTTGCGACGTTGCAGGGCTTGACGGAGCGCGACCTCGTCATTTTCCTTATTTCCGGCGGCGGTTCGACGTTGCTTTTCTTACCGCAAAATTCGGCCGATCGCGAGGAAATTGCAATTTTCAACGCTCTCACGAATGCGGGTGCCACCATTGAGGAATTAAATACGGTACGAAAGCATCTGTCGCTTGCGCGCGGCGGTTGGCTCGCAGAATACGCCTATCCGGCGCACGTGATCTCGCTTATTTTTTCCGATGTCCCGGGTGACGATATTTCCTTTATTTCCTCCGGACCAACCGTAAAGGATGAAACAACTGTGAAAGACGCGGAGGCCGTTCTTGCAAAGTTCCAGATTCTTCGCACCTGCAATATTGAAAAATGCAATCTCGTCGAAACCCCGAAGGATGAAAAATACTTCGCGCGCGTGAAGAATATTCTGGCGGTTTCAAATCGGAAGGCGCTCGAAGCGATGCGAGGCGAAGCGGAAACCCTCGGTTTTGCGGCGGAGATCCGCGATACGAAGCTTGCGGGTGAAGTGGCAGGCGTCGCGGAAATGGTGGCCGATGCGATTCATCAAGCGTCGCCGAAATCGGTAATGCTGTGGGGCGGGGAAACGACGGTTGAAATAAAGGGGACGGGAAAAGGCGGGCGGAATCTCCAGCTGGCCGCAAACGCGCTTGATCTTATTGGCGAGGGTGAAGAAATTCTATCGTTCGGTTCCGATGGCTGTGATCATGGCCCATATGCCGGCGCGATCTGTGATACAATTACGAAAAGGGCAGTTACCGATGCTGGTCTCGATCTCGAAAAGTTTCGCGACAATAACGATACGCAGGTGTTGTTTGAAAAAGCGGGCAATTATCTTTTAACCGGAGAAACCGGCTCGAACGTCTCGGATCTTATTATCGCGATGAAAACATAGGGTCATTCCGAGCTTTGCGAGGAATCTTCTCTGTTATCCCGGTGGCAGGAAAAAAATCAATAAATAAATAAAATTTTATGCAGACACAATCACAAAAACATATTTTAAAGTATGAAGAGATCGGCATCAAAGATGTCGCGCAGGTCGGCGGGAAAAACGCGTCGCTCGGCGAGATGATCGTTACCCTGAAATCAAAAGGGGTGCCGGTGCCGTCGGGGTTCGTCGTGACGGCGTCTGCTTATTATTATTTTTTGCAAAGCACGAAGCTCGATATTTACATCGCTAGGACGTTGAAAGGTTTGAATACGAAGGATCTAAAAGATCTTGCGAAGCGGGGAAAAATGGTTCGCGAAACGATCATGAAGGCACGTCTTCCGCTTGATCTCGAACGCGATATCGCGGGTGCTTATCACAATTTTATCGAAAAGCGTTACGGCAAGGATGCTGATGTCGCGGTGCGATCATCGGCGACCGCGGAGGATCTGCCGGGTGCGAGCTTTGCAGGTGAACAAGAGAGTTATCTTGGCATCCGTGGGCCGAAAGAACTGCTCGTTGCCGTGAAAGCGACCATGGCGTCTTTATTCACGGATCGCGCGATCTCATATCGCGCCGACCGCGGCTTCGATCATCTGAAGATCGCGCTTTCGGTCGGCGTGCAGAAGATGGTGCGTTCCGACAAGGCGTGTTCCGGTGTGATGTTTACGCTCGATACGGAATCCGGTTTTCCCAATGTGGTCATTATCAACGGTTCCTGGGGCCTCGGCGAAATGATTGTCCAGGGCGAAGTGACGCCGGACGAATATTTTGTCTGGAAAGAAGGACTGAAACAGGGCGTGGCGCATCCGATCATCGAAAAGAAACTCGGCGTAAAACTGCGAAAAATGATCTACCACGCGGGCAAGCAGATCGAACAGACGAGGATCGTGCCGACCTCGCCCGAGGAGCAAAAAACATTTGTGCTGACCGACAAAGAAGTTGCCCAGCTTGCGACCTGGGGGACGATCGTCGAAAAGCACTACACCGACCACTATAAGAAGTGGACGCCGATGGATATGGAATGGGCGAAGGATGGCGTGACGGGCGAGCTCTTCATCGTGCAGGCACGGCCGGAAACGGTGCACGCAGGGCAGGACTTCTCGAAGCTCACGGAATATCTTCCGCTCGAAAAGAAGGAGCCGATCATTATGGGCGCGTCGGTAGGTTCGAAAATAGCGACCGGCAAAGCGCATATCATTTTGGAGGCGAAGCATATTCGCGATTTCAAAAAAGGAGAAGTGCTTGTGACCACGATGACCGACCCGGACTGGGAACCGATCATGAAAATGGCGGCGGCGATCGTAACCGACAAAGGCGGCCGAACGAGCCACGCGGCGATCGTTTCGCGCGAGCTTGGCATTCCTGCGATCGTTGGTTCGGAAACGGCAACAAAAATTTTGAAGACCGGCGATCCGATCACGGTCGACACGACGGGTAGCGCCGGCAACGTCTATCGCGGATTCCTGAAGTTCAAGGTGGTTCAGCATGATTTGAAAAAACTTCCGCATCCGAAGACGAAAATTATGGTGAATGTTGCCATTCCGGACAGTGCGTTCGAGGATTCATTTTTGCCGAACGATGGCGTCGGGCTTGCGCGCGAGGAATTCATCATTGCGTCGAAGATGGGATTGCACCCGATGGCGCTTCTCAATATGAAGTCGCTCACGCCGGCGGTCCGCGCAGCGATCGAGAGGAAAATGGCCGGCTGGAAAGATCCAAAGCAGTATTATGTCGATAATCTTGCGTTCGGCATCGCGAAGATCGGTGCGGCGTTTTTCCCAAAGAAGGTGATCGTCCGCTTTTCCGATTTCAAGACGAACGAATATCGGACGCTCCTCGGCGGCGAAGCATATGAACCGAAAGAAGAGAATCCCATGATCGGCTGGCGCGGCGCATCGCGATATTACGATCCGAAGTTCAAGCCGGCGTTCATGATGGAAGCTGCGGCCGTCAAGAAAGTGCGCGAGGAAATGGGACTGACGAATGTGATCCCGATGGTGCCGTTCTGCCGTACCGTAGAGGAAGGAATGAAAACGCAGGATGCGATGGCCGAAGCAGGACTTTTCACGGCGTTTGGTTTGCATGGCAAGAGCGCGAAAGGCAAAGCCGTGACGCCGATCTACGTGATGTGCGAGATCCCGTCGAATGTTTTGAACGCCGATGCGTTCCTCGATATTTTTGATGGCATGTCTATCGGTTCGAACGATCTTACCCAGCTCACGATGGGCCTCGACCGCGATTCCGGTATCGTGACGAAGATCGCGAACGAGAAAAATGTCGCCGTCGAACGCTTGCTCGCAGAGATCATCCCGAAGTGCCTCGCGCGGAAGAAGTATATCGGCATTTGCGGCCAGGGTCCTTCCGACTATCCCGACTTCGCGCAGTTTCTCGTTTCGAAGGGCATAGAAAGCATTTCTTTGAATCCCGACACCGTCGTCCGCACGACCATCGCGATCGCGGAAGAGGAAAAAAAGATGAAGAAATAATTTATGTCCGTCTCTATAACTTATTTTCCTCACGGGACAACGACCGATAATCTGCAGGAAATTTCTTCCGGCTGGAGCGATGTGGAGCTTTCAGAAAATGGGATTCAGCAATCGATTTTACTTAGGGATCAATTGAGTGGCAGGAAATTCGATGTGGTATTTTGTTCGGATCTGAAACGGGCACAGGAGTCGGCCAGGCTTACCTTTGAGGAAATGGCACCGATCATTCCGGACACACGCCTAAGAGAGTGCAATTACGGAGATTATAATGGAAAATCATCTTCTATCGTCGAGCCAATGCAGGAGGATATGATTACGGAGCGATTTCCGAATGGCGAAAGCTATGAAGACGTCAAAACGAGGATTGGCGATTTTCTTCGGTTTTTAAAGCAAAATTATAATGGTAAGTCTGTTGCGATTGTATCGCATAAGGCTCCGCAACTTTCGCTTGAAGTTTTACTCCAGGGAAAAACATGGGAACAGGCCTTCGCCGAGGATTGGCGGAAAACTAAATCTTGGCAGCCCGGCTGGGAATATAAGATAGATTAGGATTCTATATTAAAAAATTATTAACTCTTATTTGACATCCGGTTTTATCGCGGTAAGCTCTCAGGGAGGCCAGTATCCTGTAACCACAGGATAAAAATCTCTGGGTTGGTACGAAGACAGCTCCGAAAGGTGGCTGTTTTCGTTTTAGAAAATTTTACCTTTGGCAGCGAAAGGAAAAATGAATAATTTCTATTCATTTTTCTTGAGCGAACCAAAAGACATATTTTTTAGAAATATTTAATCATTGATTTATTATGCTGGCATAGCCCGCGAATATGGGCCCTTCGTCTAACGGTAGGATACTGGTTTTACCAACCCGGAGATGTGGGTTCAAGTCCCATAGGGTCCACGCGGGCGCAAAAAATATGATACAATCTTTCCGTGCGAAAGATCATTCTGGCATCGACATCCCCGCGCCGTAAGGAATTGCTGGCGAAAACAGGATTGAAATTCTCGGTCGTTTCGAGCAATTACGAAGAAGACATGACGCTCGAGCTGCCGCCAAAAGAATTGGCGAAAGTTCTGTCTATGGGTAAGGCGGAAGCGGTGGCAAAAAGATATAAAGATGCCATCGTGATTGGCGGTGATTCTTTCGTTGTTTATCGAAACCATATTTGGGGGAAACCGCATACCGCTCAACGTGCCAGGGCGATGCTTCGACAGATGAGCGGTAACGTAAATTCCGTCATAACCGGTTTTTCCATCATCGACACGCAAACTGGGAAACATATTTCGCGCGCAGTTGAATGTGAAGTATTTTTTCGGAAGATGACCGACCGCGAGATCGACGCCTATATAAAAACTGGCGAACCGCTCGAACGAGCAGGAGGTTATTCAGTGCAAGAACGCGGCTCTGTTTTTATAAAAAAGATAGAGGGCAGTTTTTCTGCTGCGATAGGATTACCGATCTACGAGCTCGTGCAGGAATTAAAGAAGTTTGGCGTTGAAGTGCTATAATAAATCCATGTCGCACAAAGCTGTTTTCTTTAATCTTGAGGAGTGGGCGCAGAACTATATTAAAAGCAATCAAGCGCTCGTCACGGAGGGCGTCGAGATCGGGTTCGTGAATGGAATTATAGACAAAGATCATCCGGCCGCCGACATCAATTTCGACATTTTGGGAACGTTCGTTGATTCGACCGCCGATGCTGTTGTTATTGGCGCATTGCCGAATTTGAAACATATCGCAACGCTTTCGACGGGCTATGATCATATTGATCTTCAAGCATGTGCTGCGCGTGGCATCACGGTTTCCTATGTGCCGACCTATGGCGAGAACACGGTCGCGGAATATGCGTTCGGCCTGATCCTCGCGCTTTCGCGGAAGATCTGCGAGGCGAAAGAGCGCGTGAAAATGGAAGGCAGTTTCCGCTTGGATGGTCTGCGCGGATTCGATTTGATGGGGAAAACACTGGGAGTTCTAGGAACCGGCCATATCGGCCAGCACGTAGTTCGCACGGCGAAAGGATTTGGGATGAACGTGATCGCGTTCGATGCGTTTCCGAGTGCTACGCTTGCGGCTGAGCTCGGATTCGAATATAAACCGCTTGCGGAAGTTCTCGCACAAAGCGATATCGTGACCGTTCATGTGCCGTATCTGCCGTCAACACATCATCTCATCAATAAAGATAACATCGGCCTTATGAAATCGGGCGCGTATCTTATTAATACTGCCCGAGGTGCGGTCGTGGATACCGATGCGCTCGTGATGGCACTCAAAGATGGCAAGCTCGGCGGTGCGGGACTCGACGTGCTGGAAGAAGAGGGGATGGTGAAGGACGAATTGAATTTTTTAGCCCAAATGCAGATACCGGAGAATGACCTGAAAACTGTTCTCGAGGATCACGCCCTGATCGATATGCCGAACGTCATCATCACGCCGCACAACGCATTCAACACGAAGGAAGCATTTACGCGCATTCTTGATACAACGATCGGCAATATCGTCGCTTTCACAAATGGAACACCCGTGAATTTAGTGAAGACCGCGCCATAAAAACTTTTATGAAGATAAAATCGCTTTCGGCTCGAAAGATTCTTGATTCCCGCGGTCAGTGGACCGTCGAGGTTATGCTTGAAACGAAAACTGGTATCAATGCCGTGGCGTCCGCGCCGCAGGGAAAAAGCACCGGCTCGTCGGAGGCGCATGCGTTACCGGCGGGTCAGTCTGTAGAGAACGTGAATAAGCGGATCGCGCCATGGTTCCAAAAAAATGATTTTAAAGATCAGGCGTCGCTCGACGCATTTTTGTGCAGGCTCGATGGAACGTCATCAAAGGCAAAGCTCGGCGCGAACGCGATTTTGCCGGTTTCCATCGTCTTTGCCCGTGCCACGGCGCTTGCCAAAAAAATTCCTTTATGGCGCCTTATTCGATTGAATATGGGAGATAATAAAGCAATAAAAAGCAAGGAGTTTTTGTATCCGCGGCTTTTTATCAATGTCGTAAATGGTGGTTTGCATGCGGGTAACAATCTGGATTTTCAGGAGTATCTTATCATTCCCAAGTGTCGGACCATCGCGGAATCGGTCGATGTCGGCGTAAAATTATATCATGCGCTTGGTGTTACGCTTGAAAAGAAGAAAGGAAGGAATGCGGCGAATCTTGGTGACGAAGGTGGCTTCGCGCCGGATTTCAAAAACAATCTGGAACCGTTCCAGGTTTTAACGTCGGTCGCAAAGAGGCTGCATCTTGAAAAGAAAATCAATTTTGGCATGGATGCGGCGGCGACGGACATTAAAAAAATAGGCGATAAAAAACTGGAAGAAACCTATCTTAAATTAATCAGGGATTATAACCTTATCTACATTGAAGATCCGTTCAGCGAAAAAGATTTTCTCGCCTTCTCGGCGCTCAATCTGCATTTTAAGGGCAAGACGTGGATCGCGGGCGATGATCTTACGACGACCAATGTAAAAAATATGGAGAAGGCGCACGCCGAGGACAGCGTAAACGCGGTTATTATCAAACCGAATCAGATCGGGACCGTGACCGAATCACTCGAAGCGGTACGCCTTGCGAGAAAGTACGGTTGGGCAGTCATCGCCTCGCACCGGAGCGGCGAGACGGACGATGATTTCATTGCTGACTTCGCCTACGGCGTCCGCGCTGAAGGATTCAAGCTCGGTGCTCCCGCGCGCGGAGAGCGGATCGCAAAATACAACCGCCTTCTTGAAATAGAATCTCGAGAGCTATAATCTGATAAAAATTTTTATCATGAATCGGGCAAAGACGGCCATAGAAAAATTGCTCGCGGAAGCGGATATCAGAATAAACGGCAACCGGCCGTGGGACGTTAACGTGCATGACGAGCGGTTTTATCGTGCTGTTTTGCGTGGCGGCAGTCTTGCGTTCGGTGAGAGCTACATGGCGGGATGGTGGGATTCGGAAGCCGTTGACGAACTGATCTACCGCATTTTCGTGCATGGTCTCATGAGCAAGATCCGTTTCACTCCGGCAAACGTGGCACTCTACCTCGGAACTCTCACAAGGAACGTCGGAAGAAAATCGAAAGCATTCGAGATCGGCGAAAAACATTACGACAGCGGAAACGATCTTTTCGAGAGAATGCTCGATAAGAGGCTGACGTATACCTGCGGCTACTGGCGGAACGCCAAGGATCTTAATGAGGCGCAGGAAGCAAAGCTGGACCTCGTTTGCTGGAAACTCGGATTAACGTCAGGACAAGCAGTTCTTGATGTCGGTTGCGGATGGGGAAGCTTCGCGAAGTTCGCCGCAGAAAAATACAATGCCCACGTGACGGGCGTCACGGTTTCGAAAGAGCAGGTTGAGCTGGGGCGCGAACTTTGCAGGGGATTGCCCGTTGAATTTCGGTTGCAGGATTACCGCGACATCACGGGGAATTTCGATCACATTGTCTCGCTTGGCATGTTCGAGCATGTAGGCTACAAAAACTATCGCGAATATTTTTGCGCGATGCGCGATCATCTGAAGGATGGCGGCCTGTTCCTTCTTCACACGATCGGAAGCAACACGTCAGGGACGCATACTGATCCGTGGATCAGCAAATACATCTTTCCGAACGGTATGTTGCCATCCATCGCGCAGATCGGAAAAGCGATCGAAAAGAAGTTTATCATGGAGGATTGGCACAACTTCGGCACGGACTACGATAAAACGCTTATGGCGTGGTTCAAGAATTTTGATTCGCGCTGGCCTGAGATTGCCTCGACGTATGGAAATACGTTTTACCGAATGTGGAAATTCTATTTGCTCTCGTGCGCCGGTTCGTTTCGTGCCCGGCATAATGAGTTGTGGCAGATCGTACTCTCGAAGCATGGCGTTCCCGGAGGGTACGAGAGCGTGAGGTAGGATGAGGATGGAGAACGGATAAAAAATAAAGGGGGACGGCCGGCATCACTTTTCGTTTTTCATTTATCCCTTCTTTATGTTTTCTCCGAGATGCTTTGTTAAAATCGTTCCGTAGATGTCCTCACGCGTGACAATGCCAACGAGTTTTCCGTTCAGGGTAACCGGCAGGCGATGAATGCCGTGGGCAAGCATGAGGCCGCCTGCGTTTAGGACGCAGGCATTCGCGTCAACGGTAATGACGTGACGCTTCATATATTTTTCCACAGGTTGCCTGCGGATGTTTTCGATCTCACCTTCTTGTTTTTCCTGATCGGTATACGCTTCTGGGGTTGAGATGTATTCCGCATAGAGAGGATAGAGTGCCTGAAAAAGATCTTTCTCGGAGATGATCCCGACAAGAACATCGCCATTGTCTACGACTGGCATGCCGCTCACACGGTGTTTGTGAAGCAAAAAAGCGGCGTCTTCGTACGTTGTCCGCGGCGTTACCGTAACCACCGGCGTTACCATAACCTCCCGAACTTTCGTGCTTTTATTTTACGTCATTCAAGATACATGACAATGGTTTTTCCACAGGCCGAATTCAGCTTGAGTTTCGATGGTTTATCGGCGATACTATCCTTATGTTGTCGTATGTTCAGGGGATTTTGTTGGGCGCATTACAGGGAATTTCGGAACTCTTTCCGATCTCAAGCTTGGGCCATAGCGTGATATTCCCGCAACTTTTCGGATGGAATGTCAACGAGCAATCACCGTTTTTTTTAATGTTCCTGGTGGCGACGCATTTTGCGACCGCCTTGGTTCTCTTGATTTTTTTCTGGAAAGACTGGGTGCGAATCGTGAAAGGTTTATTCCGGTCGTTACGCGATCGCGAAATTAAGGAGTCCGATTCTGATGCGAAGCTTGGATGGCTTCTTGTCGCCGGTACAATTCCTGCGGGAATCTTAGGACTTCTTTTCAGGGATCAGATCCAGCAGTATTTTATTTCCGCGCGATCGGCGGCATTCTTTTTAATAGTGAATGGTTTTTTGCTGGCGGGTGCGGAAATTTTGCGGCGCAGGAAAAAGGAAGAATTGTTGGATGCACAAGGAAGCGATTCGCGAATCGCAAAGCTTTCTTTTTGGCAGGGGATTAAGGTGGGTACGATGCAGATCCTCGCGCTTATTCCGGGATTTTCACGGACCGGTTCCACGATCGCCGGTGGATTACTCACCGGTCTTTCACATGAGGATGCCGTCAGATTTTCATTTCTCCTTTCAACACCGATCATCGGTGCCGCGGCTACGCTTGAATTGCCGCAATTATTTTCTTCCGGAAATTCGACCATGATCATGGTTGCGGTGTGCGGTGCTTTGGCTTCGGCGCTCTTTGCCTACCTATCCGTGAAGTTCCTGACGGCATATTTTGTGACTGAAAACCGGACGCTCGCGCCGTTTGCGATATATTGTTTTCTCGCGGGCATCGTGGCGATGATAATGCTGAGATAGATAGAAGAATGGTGGCCGGGCATAATTCCATTTATGTCTTATGTATATATTATCTGTCGGCGCTTTTTTCAGAGATAGAAATGCTATAATTCCTCTATGTATCGGCGTTCCGCCTTCACCCTGATCGAGCTCCTCATCGTGATTGCCGTGATCGCGATCCTCAGTATCGTGGTGGTCCTCACCCTGAATCCCGCAGAAA
>CAYUBE010000022.1:0-14860 GCA_964442965.1 uncultured Candidatus Saccharibacteria bacterium | reverse complement strand
TTTGTAGGTCATCGGGTAACACCAGAGTGTCACCGATGTATCTCATCTTCCGCAGGTTTTTGACGGGTGGGCCCTTGCATATTTTTGTTAAATATATTACAATGCGTGCGTTGCGGCTGAGTGGCCATAGTGGCCCGCCGCGCTCGTTCCTTCCAGTTCTTTAAAAATTTTTTGAGACCTTTAACAATTTTATATTTAAAGGTCGCCAAAAAATTATATATGTCAGAAATAAATGAATTATTTTAGCTTTCCCTTCAGCAAAGGGAAAAGTGTTTTGTGTTTTGCGGTGATATTTTTCGTTTTCTGCGGAATGATGGGATCATGGTTTAGTTTGCCTGTCGTCTCAGCAGATTCTGCTCCCCAAGTCTTCATCTCGGCATCGCCGACTTCCACCGTATCCGGTGGTACGACCAGTCTCGATTGGTCATCGACGGATGCCACGTCCTGCACGGCATCAGCCGATCCCTCGGTTGGCAGCTGGGAAGGTTCCGTAGCGTTGAGAGGTCTTGAAACGATGGATCCGGCAACGACCACGACGGTCTATACCCTGACCTGCACGGGTTCGGGTGGTACGACCTCGGCATCCGCGACGCTCGTGGTGACACCGGCTCCGGCTCCTGAGGTGTTTCTCTCGGCATCGCCGACTTCCACCGTATCCGGTGGTACGACCAGTCTCGATTGGTCATCGACGGATGCCACGTCCTGCACGGCATCAGCCGATCCCTCGGTTGGCAGCTGGCAAGGTTCCGTCGCATTGCGGGGTCTTCAGTCTATGGATCCGGCAACGACCACGACAACCTATACCCTGACCTGCACCGGTTCGGGTGGTACGACCTCGGCATCCGCGACGCTCGTGGTAACGATTCCCGTGCCAGCAGTTCCTTCTGCTCCCACGCTTGTTGCTACCGGCCAAACGTCGGTTTCTGTTTCCTGGACGGCGGTCTCCGGAGCGACGAGCTATCACATCGCGAGAGATGCGCCTGGTTTTGATATCCAGACGGTTACGAGCACCTCTTTTATGGATAGTACGTACAGCATGACTTGCGGTACGGCGTACCAGTATCGGATTGAAGCTTGTAACGCGAGCGGTTGCAGTGATTGGAGCCCTTGGGCATCGGTCACTACCGATGCGTGCTCGGTTTCTTCGTCTACTGCTCCGACCGTTTCTCTTACAGCGTTGCCCACGAGTACTACACCTGGCGGATCAGTGACGCTAACCTGGTCTTCAACGAACGCAGATTCTTGCTCGGCCTGGCTCGCGGGAACGACCGAAACCGGTTTGGCAACAAACGGTTCTCTGTCGGTAACCGCGTCGACCACGCCCGCAACCTACGTCTACATGATGACCTGCACGGGTTCCGGAGGTAGTGATTCAGCTACTGCAGATGTGACGGTTGCGTCGGGGAATTCTTCGTCTGCTCCCCAAGTCTTCATCTCGGCATCGCCGACTTCCACCGTATCCGGTGGTACGACCAGTCTCGATTGGTCATCGACGGATGCCACGTCCTGCACGGCATCAGCCGATCCCTCGGTTGGCAGCTGGCAAGGTTCCGTCGCATTGCGGGGTCTTCAGTCTATGGATCCGGCAACGACCACGACAACCTATACCCTGACCTGCACCGGTTCGGGTGGTACGACCTCGGCATCCGCGACGCTCGTGGTGACACCGGCAACAAGCACAGACGAGGTCGACCTCTCCATTACCAAGACGGTCAGCAGTTCGACTCCGATAACTGGCTCGCTGATTGACTACACCTTGACGGTCAATGCATCAGGCACGGCGACGTCAACGGGTGTTACGGCAACCGATAACTGGCCGACGAGCGGACTCACGTTCGTTTCATCGACGCCGTCCGATAACTACGCTTCCTCGACAGGAGTGTGGACGATCGGCACGATGGCTCCGAGCTCAAGCGCAACGCTTGATATCCAAGCGCTCGTCACGGCTTCAGCTGGCACGCCAATTACGAACACAGCATCTGTCGTTTCATCTTCTTCGTCTTCCACCGATCCAGATCTTGCCAACAATACGGCGACGTCGACGATCATGGTGGCGAGCCAAACATGCACTAATTGTGGTGGTAGGTCTTCGACAAGTACGCTTGCCATTATAGTGAGCGGTCTCCAATCAGGAGCAACGTCGACGATCAAGGTGTCCGATTTCGCCTTATCGACATCCACAATAATATCGACTGGAAACGGCACCAGCTCCGCGATCCTTGTCGTGAATGACCAATATGCCGTCACGGCAACGACGACCGCATCCGGATATACTGTTGCAACCTCTGCGGGTTGCACAGGAACGTTTTCGGCGGGCTTGACTTGCGATGTGGCATTCACGTCAGCGATTCCTTTTGTCGATCTCTCCATCACGAAGGCAGTGAGCAGTTCGACTCCGATAACTGGCTCGCTGATTGACTACACCTTGACGGTCAATGCATCAGGCACGGCGACGTCAACGGGTGTTACGGCAACCGATAACTGGCCGACGAGCGGACTCACGTTCGTTTCATCGACGCCGTCCGATAACTACGCTTCCTCGACAGGAGTGTGGACGATCGGCACGATGGCTCCGAGCTCAAGCGCAACGCTTGATATCCAAGCGCTCGTCACGGCTTCAGCTGGCACGCCAATTACGAACACAGCATCTGTCGTTTCATCTTCTTCGTCTTCCACCGATCCAGATCTTGCCAACAATACGGCGACGTCGACGATCATGGTGGGAAGTCCGTACGGTGATCTCTTGGTTAAAAAAACGGTAGATAACAATAATCCAAAAGGAGGCGACACGGTAACCTATACGGTTACGGTTTCCAATCTAGAATCGGCAACATCATCCAGTGTCGAAGTTCAGGATTCTCTGCCGATCGGTCTGAGTATCAACTCAGCGACGACAACGCCGGGAACCGGCAGCTACAATTCGGGGACGGGAATCTGGAATGTTGGTGATCTTGGTCCGAACGCCACGGCAACCTTCATGGTTGCGGTGACGGTTGGTTCTCAGTTGGATGGACAGACAGCCACGAACACGGCATCCGTTTTTACTACGCTTGATCCGACAACCATTTTGTCCTCATCGTCAGCGGTGATTGCCGTTCAATCAGCTCCGACTAACCCTGGTTGTACCGTGAATTGCGGAGGTGGCGGAGGTGGCGGTGGCGGCGGAGGAGGTGGCGGCGGTGGTGGTTCGGCGTATGACATCGCCATCGATGGCGGCGCCGCAACGACCAATAGTCCGAGTGCAGTGCTCTCGCTCTATGGAACGGGTGCGTATACCATGGAGATCTCGAATAGTTCTGATTTTTCGAGTTCGACATGGCAGCCTTACGTAACGACGCTTCCGTGGACATTGCTTTTGGGTAACGGCGAAAAAACCGTTTATGTAACCTATCGCGACGTGCGGAATAATATCATTGGGACGGCGAACGCTTCGATTGATTTGATCCAGGGACAGGTTCTTGGCGCATCGACGAGCGGTATGCCGGAAAGTTGCGGCATCTATCTCAATGATTACATCAAGCTTGGCGCTCAGAATGATCCGTTTGAAGTGAGGAAACTTCAGGTCTTCCTCAATTACAATCTGGGCATCGATCTTCCGGTAACGGGTGTTTATGATGCCTTAACCTACAAGGCGGTTGAAGTATTCCAGCTAAAATACAACATCAGTGTCTTGTCCCCGTGGGTTCCGTACGGTCTCACGAGCGATACGACGCCTACCGGTTATGTCTATAAAACGACACGACGGTGGATTAATCTGATTATGTGTTCTGCGCTGAATATCCCTATGCCACAGCTTCCGTAGCTTGGCATCTCGGATAGGTGAGCCTTCAGTAACGCAAAACCCGGCCTCGTAACGAAGCCGGGTTTTGCGTTACTGAAGGGGGATCGATGGTATCTCAAAAATTAAAAAGGAAGGATACGAACATAACTTACAAAGACAGAACCGATTTTTACTTGCTAACTTGCGCAAATTAACAAGTAAGCCATTTTCGAAAAGCGTATTCCGTGAGTTGCTTCCCAAATACTTTTTTTATGCTATAATAAGAACGATGAAAAAAATGTGGCGGATATTCAAAAAATGGTTCATCCCTCACGAGGAAAACGATTATAGGCCGCATGTTTTGCGGCCAAGAACTATTTTCACAGTCTGCGCTTTTGCGATCGTCGTCGAATTGGTTTTTCTTTCGTGGTTTTCCATGCCGGCTCTCCGGTCGCCGTTTTTAGGCGATATTGTGGTAAGCACATTGACCGACGGGACAAACGCGGCTCGCGTGGCGGATGATTTGCCGACGCTTCAGGTGAATTCGCTGCTGATGCAGGTAGCGCAGCAAAAAGTGAACGACATGGTGGCCAATAATTATTTTGCCCATACGAGCCCTGCTGGTCTTTCACCGTGGTACTGGTTTGAGCAAGTCGGCTATAACTTCACGTATGCGGGCGAAAATCTCGCAGTCGATTTTAGCGATTCGCAAGACGTGACGAATGCGTGGCTCAATTCGCCGGAGCATCGTGCAAATATTTTAAGTGCAAACTTCACGCAGATCGGCATTGCGATCGCGACGGGAACCTACGAAGGGCATCCGGCGGTTTTTGTTGCCGAAGAATTCGGCACGCCGTCGCCCGTAGCGGCGGCAATACCAGCATCGGGATCGGGAATGGCGGTTCCGGTCGTGAGCGCTCCGAAACCGGCGCCGACCACAATTGCGGTATCGGGATCACAAACGTCGAGTTCCGAACAGACGTTCGTCGCCGTGAAGGGCGTTTCGATCAATGCCAACGCGGTGGCAACCGCGACTCCCGCCGTCGGGTCTGTGTCGGCTGTGGCGCAGGTTCCGGTGCCGTCATCGCCATCGGCGCCGTCATCGCCGCCCGCGACGGACACCAACGCGGTTCAGCGGGCAGTGGCAAATCCGCGCGATTCAGTTGATAGCATGTATCTCTTTGTTGCTATTTTCTTTGCGTTAGCCTTCGCGGTGAATATTTTTGTGAAGATTCGCACCCAGCATCCAAACATTATTATGGGTGGCCTCGTTGCCATTTCGCTTGCCGGTATCTTTATCATCCTGAACCAGCATCTTTTCCTCTCCGCGGTGATCAAATGAGGCGCCGTTCGTGTGGCTTGACAAATATTTATAATATTGCTAAAATATTGACATACAGCCATAGCTAGGAATGTTCTTATAAAATTTGCTACTATATAAGAAAAGGACTCGTCGAGTCCGAAAATAAAAAATAATTTTTATGAACAGTAACTCCTCGCCGGTCGACGCTATGCTTGATGAGTTCGTCGACCGCCTTATAAAAGAAAAGAATATCGCCAATGTTTTGCCGGAGGTTTTGGAGCAAATGAAGAAAGATCTCCGCGAGCGCGTCGACGATCGCATTAACGTCGGCATCGTGAAGTACGTCCCTCCGGACAAATTGGCTAATTTTGAAAAATTACTCGACAACGGCACTGACGCAGAGGTTCAGGCATTTCTGGCCGGTGCCATCCCGGATTTCAGCGAAGTCATCGCAAAAGAGTTTCTCGACTTCCGTACGACCTATCTTCATGCATAAATTATTAATCTAAAGTCGCATACCCAAAGACATGGAAAGGATACCTAGCACTCCGCCGCCGGTTTACGGGGAACCCGCGCCGGATGAATTGAGAAAGAAAGAACGACCAGAAAAACTGAAGGCGGTCATCGTGAAGAATGAAGGAGCGCTTGAGACGCGTGCCCGCGATATTGCGGAAGCGGCAATGAGCCGGAACAAATCGGAACTGAAAGGTATCGGCGGCATTGCAAAGAAGATATGGGTTCATAATATCTTCCAGCCGTTCTATCGACAGAAAGAGATCGCGAAAGCAAAAAAGACATTGCTTGAGAATCAGAATCTCTACGCGGGCGAGCGTGAACCGGCAAGGAAAGAAGAACATAAGGCGGCGATGGACGCCGTCGTTACCCGTTTTTCTTCCGAGTATGACGAGACGGTTCATGGTGAAGCTGGAGAATGGAAAAAGGTGTTGGGCTATGAATATGATGCAAGTACCGGCGAACAGAGGAAACGCGCCGATACAGAACAGGAAAAGACGGTTAAGACTGCTATCAATGAACTCATTTTGAGCTATGCGCGTGGCGAGATAAATAAGGAGGCCTTTGAAGAAGAAAAGGTTCGTATTTTTGGCGTTGCTACCGGCGAAGGGAAAAAAGCAGTTGGTACGGCCATGGAATACGCGGACAATCTTCTTGAGATAGCTGAGCAGGTAAGGACAAAAGCTTCGCACGAAGAAGGATTGGAGAATTTAGATCTCGACCTCGACGTGGTGATCGGTCAGGCGAAGGCAGGCGTGCGCACGGAAGCGCAGTTCGACACCGTTGATCGCATTGTGGACAAACTTCAGAAAACAAAAGTGGGACGACTCGTAAATGAGACGACGCTTGCGGGCGGCGTGGCAATTGCGTATTCGCTCGGAGCCATTTTTTCAAAACGCCTCGCTCAAAGCAAGGTGGCGGCGATGGCGACGTTCGGCGGTACGGCGGTTCTTGGTGCGGGGCTTGCGGCTGCTCGGGAGAGTCATCGGCTTGAGGAAGAACGCCGCCAGCATGGGCGTGAACGCGCCGAAGGAAGGAACTTCGACTCGCCGGAAAAGACGCGCCGCACAGAAATGGAAAAATTCCGCTATGAAACAAAGGGTGCGAATGATCTTGCATCAAGCGTGGAAGGATTGCTTTATGAAGGCACAGGTTCAAAGCGCCACCTGAAGGAAAATCTTTCTTCTGAAGATATCACGAAGGCGATTGCACAGCTCGCCGACATTGAGGCGTGCGTGAAACTTTCCGATACGAATTCGATTGACCTTATCGGTTTTTCGGACGTGCGAAAAGTGGAAGAGGAAAGGACGGCACTTGATATTCTCCGCGCGCAGGCAAAAGTTGATCTTCGGAAGGTTGTTCAAAAAAATGACTACCGTGGTCCGTCGGTTCCCGGCCAGAATCTATCGAGATACGACCTCGATAAAAATTTGAAAGAGCTTGCGGAAGTGACGACGGACTCAATCAAGGGAGAAATGGGAATACGGGATCGGGCGTTCAAATCGATGAAGCATCGTGAGATGGGAAAGAAAGCGCTCATTGCGCTTGGTACGGGACTCGTGATCGGCGCTGGCGCGCAGGAAATCGGCGCTGCATTCAATCCGCACCAGGAAGGTCTTATTGGGCACTCGACAGATCCCGACGCGCATCAAACGGCGCTTCGCGGATTGTTGAGCTTCTTTAAAGGAAAAGGTGCTCCTGATTCAGGGCATCATCTTTCGGCTATGGTCGGAGAGGGTGCCGGAAAGAATGTTTCTCCTGATCAGTATATTGCAGAGCATCAAGGAGAATTTCACAAGATTCATCGAGGATTGTGGTATGAAAATGATACGCCTAAGCCGGTGTTTGATAAAAATGAACTTCGACTTGATTTAGCTATTGATAAACATGCCGGTACTTATGATTTCAGCACTGCACGGATGGCAGCAGACGGTTCTTATGAAACCGTGAACGGCGTGAAGATTTCCGCCGAAGCTCATGCGCTCGCGGCAGCAGGAAAATTGAAGATGTTATTTTCTCTCTCGCGGGGTACCCAGCATCAGGTAATTGAAGTTCCAATCGGAGC
Source organism: uncultured Candidatus Saccharibacteria bacterium (assembly GCA_964442965.1). GTDB lineage: Bacteria > Patescibacteriota > Minisyncoccia > UBA6257 > 2-01-FULL-56-20 > CAJAQL01. Next base: position 7,219 of record CAYUBE010000022.1, on the reverse strand, counting down.
TGATTTCAAAGCCCATATCGATCCAAACAGTGAGATTGGCAAACTTCTTTTCTCGACGGTGAATGGAAAGCCGGTTTGTTCTGCGAAGTTTGCCGAGGTTGCACAAATGATGGGAGCTAAAGATGGCGTCGATCAAGTTCGGCTCTTAGCGACCGCCGTCGGTAAGGGTATGGATTCGATTCATGAGGGTGCCGCAGCGGCATTTGTTCCGAAGAGTATCGATTTGCCGCCGATCGTGCCCTTGTTCGGTCGCACCCCGCTCGAACGGGAAAATGAAAAATTGAAAACCGTTCCTCCGCCGTACTATTCATCGTACGGAGCTAATAACGCTGAAGCTATTCAGAAAGAATTTCAGCAGAAGAATATAGATCTTGACCCGTATACGGTTGCCGGTGGAAGAGAACCTGAATTTCGCGATAAGAATGGCAAAATTGTTGAACGTCGGGTTGACCGGGAACGAGAAAGAATTGAAAAGTATATGAAATCCTTCAGTCCTGAATATAAAAAAGAGCTAGAAGATTTTAATCGCGCTCTTCCGTCAATGGACGAGAAGTGCCGTCTCGTGGTGACCATTCCGGCACGGCTGGAAGGTAAAAACATCACGACACTCCTCGATCAATATGTTGACCAGAAGGATGCCAAGGGCAAGCGCGTTGATCCGAGTCTCTACGAGATCAATATCATCGAAAACAAAAAAGACTCGGAAGCATGGGACGATACCAGCGAACAGGTCAAGGCATGGAAAATTCTCCATCCTGAGATCAGGGTAAATGTCATAAAAATTTCATTTGACGACAAAAAGGCACGCGTGGGCATCGCAAGAAAATATGTTGCCGATCTTTCTTTGCTAAGATCTGCGGAACGGAAAAAGCAAGACGGTCCTCTCTATATTGAATCCGATGATGCTGATATTGTTTCGATGGATAAACGAACCGTAGGCAAGCTTATTAAGGATTTTGACGACAAGCCGCACCTTGACGTCTTGCGTGGTATTCAAGATAGACAGCCGGAGATTTTAAAGAACAATGACCTTCTCTTTTTCGGAAGAAGACTATGGGATATTATGGAAGAATTTCTGAGAGATCCCAAGTATCGTCCCGAAAATAATTCGTCGGCAAGTTTTGTCTGGAATCGTGTTATCAGCGGCGGGTGGAATACTGCCTTTACTGCCGAGGCCTATGCACAAATCGGAGGATATAATCCTGATCTTGTCATTGGTGAAGATATGGATATTGGTCAAAAGATTTCCATCTTACGGGGACATGAGGAAGAAGATAAATTTATTCCCAATACCATAACTGCTGAGGGGTCGGGTTTGCGGGGATCTTCAAGTCCAAGGAGATTCATTGATGCCTTGGCTAAACAGAAGGGTGTCTATGAGGATTTTGAAAATCAAGATGTTAAAAAGTTTAGCTTGTCAGAATTAATGAATAAAATCAGAGAATTTTCAGTTGCTACTCTTGAACAGAGAAGACGTTATGAACATGAAATCAATACAGCAACTGATTTTCTGAGATCAATAGCGGGCGGTAATGATGAGATGGTAACCTCAATTATGAATCGCACGCTCTTCTATGTAGGGCTCAAAAAACCGAAAGATTATGATTGGCAACAGAACGGCAAGGTTGAGTTAAAACCAGTCGGGATGCAGACGATTATGGACAAGCTTAAAGTTTATAAAAAAGAGAAACGATGGGAATTGGGTTATCGACGGCAAAATTACAATAAAATTCCGGGGGCGACCACCGGTCCTGAAAAGGCAGGAGTTCCTTTCATGATCACTCGTGATATGAAGCAGCAACTTGCTGATCTTGGGTGGAAGAAAGCAGATCGTGATAAACTTACGCCGGAGCGGGCTCAGGAAATTATTGCCAAGGGTGAGCATCTGGGAGGCCAGAAGTGAAGTTATAGGCGATAGACGAATATCGAAGTTCCGATCCTGAAATCGGGCGGGGGAACGTTGCCCATGCCCGGTGCGGGCGACCGGATGGCCGTGAGCCATGAGTACGAATCGCTCGCGTTCCGCGTCTGGTCTTCCGCCAGGGGCTGAATCGCACCTTCGAGTGTGTTTACCGAGACCGCGAGCCAGTGAATGCCCTGGTCCGCCGGATTGCCTTTCGATGACGACCAATCAACTTCCTTTGCGCCGAGTTCGTATTTTGGATTGCTGCCGCCGAAATAATCCACGGCAATCTTGTCGACCTCGGGATGTGCATTGACCCATGACTGGAGCCGCAGGAGATCCTGTCCCCAGTCGTAGTTTGAATCAGTGACGTAGTGATAGCCATTCATGACACCGCCACCGAGTTCGTTGAAGTAGGAAAGGAAGTAGGGAGCGGCAAAAAGCGTTTCACAGAAAAGCCAGACCAGGAGAATAATAAGAACGGCATATTTTGCGAGCGCCATAGCGATCGATTTTGCCATGGTCGTGGCGATGGTCAATACGCCCGCAACGCGTGAAAGGTCAAACTGCATGACCCATTTTTTCCAGATGCCCGCGGAAAGAATATAGATGAAGGGGAGCGTGGGAATGATGTGTCGGATGCCGATATTCAGGGTGCTGTGCATGCTGTATCCCCAGTAGAGGACTACGAACGATCCCATGGTAAACTCGGCGAAATTCACGCTGACATAATCGAAAATATTATGAAGGATACGCCAATGTGCCGCGCGTGCTGTTTTGAGCGTCCACCAAAGCGCGAGGATGAGTGCGGTAATGACAATGATGAGCGTGGGCAGAGGTTCCTTTAAAAGGTAAAGGATAGGGAAATAGATCCAGCCGCCGGAACTGACGACATGGCCGAGAAAATAGATGGTGTTCCCGCCGTCGGCGCGTTGGAGCACCATCAGGACGCCGAGCATGTATTGTGCTATGGGACGGAAGACAGGATTTCCCGCCATCCAGATATTAAGATCGGCAAGGCATCGCGCGCCGCGGCACAGTTGCCCCGCGGGTGTGGGGCCGCCGGCGAATGACGTCAAGATTGCCGCCGTATCGGAGACCTGTTTTGTGATCGGATAGTTTGCCGTGAAAAGGAGATAGACGGGATAGACGATACAGGCGTAGCCGATGAGGAAAATGAAAATAAGATTTTTGAGATACCGCCAGCCCGTGCCGAGAATTTCTTTGCGGGATTGGAGGAACATGTTCCGAACCCACATCACGAGCAGAACAAATATAAAAAGCGGCACGAGAAGCGGTGTGGAAAATTTGGTGAGCTGGGCGATGCCGAACGCGATCCCTGCGAGCCAGAGATTTTTTGTTGATGGTGTTTCGATAAATCGTATGAAGAAGTAAGTTCCGAGGAGGATGCCGAATGCCGCGCCGACGTCGGTTGTCACATAGTGGCCGTGCGCAAGTATGGTGGGGGACAATCCAAATAGGAATGAGGGGAGGAGCGCCCACCATGGTCCCATGAGCCGTCGGGCAAAAAAGTAGAGAAGAATGATGGTGAGAATAGTGAGCAAGATCGGCATGATCCTTGCGGTTCGGATAATAGCGTTCGCGTCATTGCCGGCGTTATAGAGGAATTGATAGCCCATGTCCCACTGGCCATTGACCTCGGTCTGCCACGCTGCGGTATTTACCGGGAACGTCGGGTTCAAAAAAAGCACCGGTACCATGGCGAGCGCCTTCACAAGCGGGGGGTGCTCCGGGTTCAGCCGGTAATCGAGGTTATGCACATAGCCATAACCGGCAGGAATGTGGGCAAGCTCATCGTCAATCGCGGAATCCGTACGTGATGCCCAGAGCATAAGGCCGAAGGAAACCAGGCAGATAAATGCGAGGACGATTCCGGCAATCCGGGGAGATATTTTTTTAAAAGTGGTCATAAGAAGATTATAGCAGAAATGCTGTAAAACTATTGTTCATAAATGGCATATTGTCCGACGTGAAGAGTCGGAGTTCTTTCCTTGTTCGGAGTAGTTTGATAGAATGAGATCGTGGAACAAAAGAATTTTAAGGAGCAGGTTTGGACGGGAGTTGGCATCATCGTGGGCAGCATGATCGTTTTCGGTGTGGCTCTCTATCTCACGGCGAACGATCTTCAGGAACAGATCGGGGCCGTGACCAAGAGCCGCAGCGACATCGCGGATCAGAGCGTGCTTATTAATTCCTACAGCAATCTCAAAGAAAACGCCCAGGCGGCGGCGGCCTATCAGACTGCCATGGACCAGCTTCTCGCAACACAAGACAACCTCATCGCGTTTCCGTCGCAGATCAATGGCCTTGCCCGGAATAATGGCGTGGATCTCGTGTTCTCGTTCGAGGGTGATCCGGTGCCGGCGGGGTCAAGTACGGTGGGATATGTTGACTTTAAGCTGAATGCGACGGGGTCGCTTGACGGCATAACGGCTTTTCTGAAAGACATGGAATCATCCACGCCAGTCCTACTTTCGACGATCGACTCCTTTGACCTGACCCAGAGCGGTTCGAATTATATTGTCGTCGCTCTGGGGAGAGTTTTTTTTAAGTAACGGCCGGCGACGCGCTCATCATGGAAAATTTTTTCAGAAAACATATTGAAGGGTTTCTAACGGGCTTTGCCGTTGTCTTGCTTGGCGTTGTGGTTTTCTGCTTTGTTTGGGGCATGGTCTATCTTTCGAGGAGTCTGGACAGCGTGTTTGATGTCAACGCAAGCGTGGCTTCGACCACCAGTTTCAACCTGTCGGGTGCCAAGGCATTGAACTTGAGAGGACTCGTGCCGAAATAAAATTATGTTGAGCGATTAGCGATTAGATACAAAACAACTTCATTGCTTATTACTAATCGCTAGAAACTAATTACTAATCGCTAAAAACTAATCGCCAAAAAAATGAAAGATATTGAAGATCTTGAAGTATTGGTTTCCGAAGCCCGGCGGCTGGCCGGGCGGCTTTGACCTCTCTCACAAACGAACACGCATAAAGGAACTTGAGGCGGAAATGGGTGCGCCTGCTTTTTGGTCTGACCGCGCGCGTGCGGATGAACTTATTAAAGAGTTCGGTGTCCTGAGCAGTATCGCGGGCGAGTTCGATAAACTTGAGGATATTCTAGCATCGCTCGAAAAGGAAGCCGATGATCAGAAATTTTTTGAAGCAAAAAAATTATTTCGTTCGCTGGAACTTCAGGAGCTTTTCAGAAGTCCGTACGATGCGGGTACGGCGGTACTTTCCATTTTCCCCGGTGCGGGCGGCGACGACGCTGAAGATTGGGCACGGATGCTCGGTCTCATGTACGAGAATTACGCCAAACGCCGCGGCTGGAAGATAAACGTCATCGATGACAACATTCGTTCGCGGACAATTGAGGTCCGCGGTGATCACGCCTACGGTTATCTTAAAAAAGAATCCGGCGTACACCGCTTAGTGCGTATCTCACCCTTTAATGCAAAACATTCTCGCGAGACATCGTTTGCGCTCGTCGAGGTTGTTCCCGAGTTGCCGGCGCTCGAGGAATCAAAATTGCAGATTCCCGAAAGTGATTTGAAATTTGAGTTCTCGCGCGCGGGCGGTCCGGGTGGCCAGAATGTAAATAAAGTAGAGACGGCAGTGCGTGTGACGCATCTGCCGACCGGTATGACAATTTCCGCACGCACCGAAAGGTCTCAAGCGCAGAACCGCGAGTACGCGGTAAAACTTCTGAAAGCAAAGCTCTTTGCACGGATGGAAAAAGAAAAAGTGGATAAGCTCGAGAAACTTCGCACGAACGTGAAGCCGGAGTGGGGGAATCAGATCCGTTCCTATGTTCTGAATCCTTATCAGCTCGTGAAAGATCACCGCACCGAAACCGAAACTTCTAAAGTGGATAACGTCCTCGCGGGAGATTTGGATATTTTTATCGAAAGTGAAGTTGAGACGACGGACATATAATTAATAGAAATAAATGCCACACGAAATAGATTGGTTCCAGCACTATAATAGCAAATTGGCCTCTTTGGATTTTAAGAAGACCGATTTGAACAAATTTAAACGACAGAACAAGGCCTTGTTACGGAAAATTATATCTTTTAAACCTCGACGTATCATTGAAGTGGGATGTGGTTTAGCAAGAGATTCTTTTGTTCTCGCTAGCAAGGGATTTGATGTTACTGTCCTTGATCGCGATCCTCGCATTCTTCAGCTTGCGAAGAAAAATAGCAAAAATCTCGGTCTGCATCTCAAAATCATTAAGGGTATTTTTTTTCATCTACAAAAAACTGTTAAGTCCAGTTATGACGTGGTTTTTCATTCTGGAGCATTAGAGCATTTTGATGATAAAGATGTTGTAAAAATTTTGCGCAATCAATTGGAGGTTGCTCCCGTGATCGTGTTCTCTGTGCCATTAAAATCGAGATTTAATGAAAAGTACTTCAGGGGGAAGGAAAAAGTTTTTCGTCGCTTGCTTTCAAAAAAAGCTTGGTTAAAAATACTCTCTGGCTTTTGTGTCGCACGGGCACGATTGGTTCACGATCGACACGATGATTTGCTGCTAGTACTCATCCGCGAGCGACATTAAAAAATTATTAAATTGAATTTGACGCTTATTTTTGTTCTGTTAGTATTGAGGTTACAAAGTGCCGTAAGGCTCCGAGAAACCCCGCCGATGGCGGGGTTTCGATTATCTATAGAGAATTTTTCAGTTTTTCTTTGATTGCTCGCAACGTTCGATTCGGCAGGTCGTATAATTTTCTTCTCAATCTTTTTACGCTGATCAATTTCAACTGGGCGAGAATGACTGAAACACGGTTGCCGTTTGGATCAGTGAAGTTCTCATAGAAATCAATTTTTTTCTGTTTGGTTGAGAGTGGGACTGACCAAAACATATGATTATTGAATTTCTTTATAATGAGCACTGGCCGGGAAAAGTTTGTTCCGCCGCCGTCTTGCTCAAAGCCAACATTCTTTCCGAGAGCACTCATCCAAACTTCGCCTTCTTTTGGAAAACGGGTTGGCGAGTTATCTTCGCCATCAATCCGTTTCTTGATTTCATTCCACGAATCAAAAATATTTCCTAATGTCGCCATGATTCCATTTTAGAGGCATCCACATTAAAACCTTCTAAAATAAACGGAGGGTTTCTTTTCTGGACGATTGATCAAGCAGGATGCCACAATGCAGCCCTGAGGGGTTCGTCCTCGCATACCCTCAGGGCTGCATTGTGGCATCCTGACGAATCTTCCAGAAAACGGGAAAGCCGGAGTCCTGCATAAGTTCAGATACATATGAGACTTTTCGGCGAACCGGAAAGTCATGCAAC
>CAYUBE010000021.1:0-16332 GCA_964442965.1 uncultured Candidatus Saccharibacteria bacterium | reverse complement strand
GTACCATTACAAGAACCAGAAAGTGTCACCGATGTACCCTTCCAGTACAAGGACTTGACATATTTGTAGTATGGGTGTATAATCATAGCAGATAATTGAAAACAGCATATTGGCAAGCCGATTCAGCTCCGAAAAAGAAAGGCTGATGACCCCGTACCGTTTGGGTAACTCACCAAAGTGGTGTGGCTATGAGACGGAAATCCAACGCAACGCCGTTTATAAACGGCAATGCAAAGGAGGATAGAAATATGTCAGAATTAATAAATTTTTCCGATTTGATGAGTTCAAACATTAACCGAATTTCCATATCCGAAGAATGGGATAAGGAATACGGTCCGCACGGAAGGCGGGAATTGAAAATTTATTTTCTTGAATATCCAACGTACATGTTGGAATTCTCGACCGAGGTTTTATCGAGGGCAGGTAATACCCTTAAAAACTTTGAAGTTTTTGAAAGCTATCTTGCGCTTTTAAAAAGTAAGAGCTTTCAGGAAAAGTTTTCTAACATCCTTTCCGCTGACTTTTTTGGATTTGTAAGCCTCTTTGAAAGCCGACTGAAAGAAGGAAAGGAAAATCTCCTTGACTGTATGTACCCGGAAAGAAAAGAACTTCGTATCGCAAGAGAAAAAATCAGCATTTTAGAAAAGGAAAGTAAGGAGTTAAAGGATAAAAGTCAGAACCTTTCAACCAGCCTTAAGAATGCTACTGAGGCCGGGGCAGGGTTAAGCACTGCGAATTCCGCTCTAAAAAAAATCCTCCTTAGCATCTACGATGTTAATGAAAGTGCGGGAAGTGGTTCGCGGAAAAAAGTTCGCGAGCTAGTAGAAAAAACAATAAATATCGAGGAAGTTCGCGAAAGAATTTCCCAGGATGACGGTGAGTAATTTATAAATAAACGAGGCGCGACGAAAGTTGCGCCTCACTTCTTTTTGGATGTGTTGATTTTTCAGCCTGGGGCGAGCAATCGTTCCGGGCATTTTTATCCTTGCGATGAGGTACCATTTCTCATTGCCCTATTTTTATGCTTCATGGCTGGTTGAGTATTTCTCTGGTATAATTATGAGGTGCTGAACATTCCAATTATTATTGCGTTTTTTGCTGGGATCGTTTCGTTTTTGTCGCCGTGCATCCTGCCGATCATTCCGGGTTTTTTGGCATACCTTGGCGGAGCATCTTCCGAGAACGCGACGAGCGGGAAAGAGCGCTGGGGTATATTTCTCAATAGCCTTTTCTTTGTGATCGGATTCAGTATTGTTTTTGCGGTGCTTGGCGTTCTTTTGAACGGCGTGCTCGCGCATGCTGCTTATGCGGTGCAGACATGGCTTTCGTGGATCGGTGGCGCGGTCATTATTTTCTTCGGATTGTATCTCATGGGATTTTTCAAGATCGGTTTTTTTGAATATGACCACAAGCTGAGCCCGAAGATCAATCTTCGATCACGATATCTTACGTCGCTTTTGTTTGGCTTTGCATTCGCCGCCGGCTGGACGCCGTGCGTCGGACCGGTCTTGGGCGGCATCCTCGGGCTTGCGGCTTCGGCACCCGGCGAAGCGTTTCCATTGCTTCTTTCTTATGCTTTCGGCCTCGGCGTACCATTCTTGATTGTCGGTGCGTTTGTCTCGCAGGCGACACGTTGGATCAATCGTTACGCTACCACACTTCATTATGTGACGATCGCATTCGGCGTTGTGCTCGTCGTGCTCGGTATCCTCGTCTTCACCCAGGACCTTTCGCTCGTAGCGAATTTTGGATTTGTGAATAACCTTCTACTTCAAAAATAAAGGCTATTTTGAGACAGTTGTGTGGGAATATTTTTGGAAACAGTTTCCAAAAAATGCAAAAAAATAAAAGACTGCTCTTACTTGCTAACTTGCGCAAGTTAGCAAGTAAGGATTTTTCTCCATAAAATTATGAATTACAAAAATATCACTCTTGCATTTCTCTTGGTCGTGATCATTGCGGCGATAGCATATTTGGAAATCAGCAGAGTTCATCCTGCGGTGCAGCCGGGCGTCGGAGCGCAGACGATCGGAATTTCGGGCACATCAACGGGTGAGGCTTCCGTTTCCGGTTCGAAATCGAGCACACTCACACTTCAGGCACTCGCCGCAGCTGATCGGAAGGCGGGCTATCAGCCGGCAATCGAAATCGCAGATCCAACGGGATTCATCAATGCCTCATCAAGCTTCAAGCTTGCAGATCTTGTCGGCAACAACGTGACCCTTTTGGATTTTTGGACCTATAGCTGTATCAATTGCCTGCGCACGATCCCATATCTCAATGCCTGGTACGGCCGTTACCACGATCAAGGTCTTGAGATTGTGGGGATCCATACGCCGGAGTTCGCCTTTGAAACGAATCTCGCCAATGTTCAAGCCGCCGTGCAAAAATATGGCATTCAGTATCCGGTCGTTCTCGACAGCGATTATGGCACCTGGGATGCGTATGGCAATCTTTACTGGCCGCATGAATATCTGATCGACATGGCGGGTTACATCGTGCACGATCAGATCGGCGAAGGGAATTACGCCGAGACGGAAGGGGAGATTCAAAAGTTGATCACACAGCGCGATCAAATTCTGGGTCTCCAACCTGCGGCAACGCCGACCTCAACAGTTTTCGTTCCGCAGAGCGTGATCTCGGGCGGCCTCATGAGTCCTGAAACCTACTTCGGCTCGGAGCGAAATCAGTACCTCGCGAATGGCACGCAGGGCGCGGCAGGAAATCAGACGCTTACGACGCCCATGATCATGCAACTTAACAAGCTCTATCTTGGCGGCAGTTGGTATTTCGACGACCAGTATGCGTCGAACAACGCCACGGGTACCACCATAACGTACAAGTATACTGCCGGGAAGGTTTATTTCGTCGCGGCCGCGCCACGGGGCGTGACCGTAGAGGTTTTGCAGGACGGCAAACCGGTGACAGGCGCCGCAGCGGGAGCTGACGTGCAAAACGGCACAGTGTTCATTCAAGAAAGCCGGCTGTATAATCTGATCAATAACCCTGACGGTTCCGGTACGCACACGCTCGAACTCATCATCGATTCGCCCGGACTCGAGGCATTCACCTTCACGTTCGGATAAAGTAGACCGGAGTTCGACTCCGATATATCGGAGTCGAACTCCGAATAAACCAAAAACCATCATCATAGTAGAGTGTTCGATATTCGGCGGTTCGCTCGTCAAAAACTTGACGCGGCGGCGTTTTAAGTGCTATATCCGTAGATAGGAGGTGATTGAAAATGTTAAAAAGACTAAAGGAATTCTTTGCCGTCACGATATCAGGCTCTCTATATCAGGTGTCTGATGAGATTAACCAAAACAACTGGCCGACGGTAAAAAAAATTTCTGGCCCTGATAATCCTGATTTATTACCAGTAGGATCCTGTTTGGAGGGTGGACAACTGGTCGGAATCAGCGACTCCGGAATATACCTGTTTAATTTTACGTCGAAGTATAAACGTGCTTTTGAACGTATGAATGTGCGTTATTTCGGTGGCGGGACCGGTGCAATCGTCGGACTATTTCTCGAGCAATCCGAGGCTCAAAAGTGCGTGGCGTCAGGAAGTCATTCAATTTTGGATTCCCGATACCACGTGCAAACACACGCTGTTATCGATCAGATTGGTGATTATCATCCAATCTTTGTGATTGGCGAAACATTTGGCCAATCATTCAATTTTTGGTGAGACTGAAGTCGACAATTCTTTATTACAAAAGACCCCGCGTCTTAATTATCTACGGGGTCTTTTATTTTTTGCACGCAAGCGCCGGGAAATATTTTATTCCGTCGTTTTTCCGTTGAACGGCTTATCGCTCGCGATCGCATCGGCTTTCGTCGGGTGAATGAGCGCGTCTTCGTGATCCGGCGGAGAATAGAGCGTGTAGAGCTTCATTGGTTCCGTGGTTGAGGTATTCACGATATTATGCAGCGTTCCGGCAGGAATGACGACGACAAATCCATCGGTTATGGGATGTTCGATTCCATCAAGAATCGCTTTTCCAGTTCCGCTTTCGACGCGGAAAAATTGGTCAAGCCCGTGCGTTTCCGCACCGATTTCCTCTCCCGGCAGAAGGCTCATAAGAACCAGCTGGCTATAGCGCGCCGTATAGAGTACCTTGCGGAAGTTACTGTTTTCTTTCGCTAACTGTTCGATATTTTCGACATATCCTTTCATTTTTTTAAATATTTTTTATGTTTATTTCTTTCGCCTTTCCTTAATCATACCACGATTTCGCTATGAGACGGGACATTTGGTATGATTATCAAAATAACCATGGATCCTAAGGCGGAAACAGCGGTATTTGGCGGCGGTTGCTTTTGGTGCACCGAAGCGATTTTTAGCCGATTACGCGGCGTGATCTCCGTCATGCCGGGCTATACCGGCGGTACGACAGCAAATCCTACCTACGATGAAGTATGCACGGGGAAAACCGGCCACGCGGAATCGCTGCGCGTTACCTACAATCCGAGTCAAGTATCTTTTTATAATCTTTTAACAATTTTTTTTGCGACACATGATCCGACAACTTTGAACCGGCAGGGGAATGACGTGGGAACAGAATATCGCTCGGTGGTATTTTATGCCTCCGAAACACAGAAAAAAGAAACTGAAGAATTTATCAAAAAACTGGAGGCATCGGATCCTGGCGGAAAGCCGATCGTAACGGAAATTGTCCCGCTTGGTGTTTTTTATGAAGCCGAGGATTATCAGCGCGATTATTTCAAAAACCATCGTAGTGCGCCGTATTGCGAACTGATCATTGAACCGAAGGTAGAAAAACTACAAAAGGAATTCGGAGAACTTTTAAAAACTCATACGGTATAGCAAACAAGAACTTATGAAAAAAACAACATTGCTTTTTATTTTGATCGTGGTCCTCGCCGTTGTCGGATTGTCTTTGCTCTTTTTCCGTCATGGCTCAAACCCCGCTGTTTCCGCACCCACGGGAACGATACAGGTGGTTGCCGCAGAGAATTTCTGGGGAAGTTTGGCGTCGCAGATCGGCGGGTCGCACGTGCAGGTTCTGAGTGTCGTATCGGATCCGAATGCCGACCCGCATGAATACGAAAGCAACGCGACCGATGCTCGTGCGGTCGCAACGGCGAATTATGTTATCGAGAACGGTGCAGAATACGATAGCTGGATGGATAAATTGATCGGGGCTGGCTCACGCTCAAATCGCAAAGTGCTGAACGTCGCAATGCTTCTTGGAAAAAAAGAAGGTGACAATCCGCATTTTTGGTATGATCCTGCGTATGTGAACCAAGCCGCATTTCAGATGGAGCAAGATCTTATCGCCATTGATCCTACGAACACTTCCTATTATGAAGCGCAGTATGCAACGCTTCAGGCGTCGCTCGCGCAATATCAAAATCGCATCACGACCATCAAACAGCAATTTGGCGGTACGAAGGTAGCGGCGACGGAAGATATTTTTGCCTATCTCGCGAATGCGGCCGGTCTCGACCTTGTTTCGCCACCCGCGTTCACCCAAGCAGTTGCCGAAGGAAATGATCCGCCGGCGCCGAGCGTCGTGGAATTCGAGAACCAGCTGAAGGGCGGAGGAATTCAGGTGTTGGTATATAATGAACAGACCGTGACGCCTCTTACGGACAGTATGAAAAAGCTCGCCGCCGACGAGGGCATACCCGTCGTCGGTGTCACGGAAACCATTCAGCCGCCGGACGTTTCTTTTGAGGATTGGATGAATGCCGAATTGATCAATTTGCAAAATGCGTTGAATGCGAAAACGTTGGGGCAGTAGCATTATTATGGACACCATTATCGTTGCCAAAAATGTAGCGGGAGGATACCCGACGAGAACCGTCTGGAAAAACGCGAATTTTTCCATCGGGCAAGGGGAGTTCGTCGCGGTCCTCGGTCCGAACGGCGCCGGAAAGACGACCTTGTTCCGGTTGCTCCTTGGATTGGCGGAACCGCAGAGCGGCTCGCTTTCTCTTTTTGGAAAGCCTCCGCAGCGCGGCAATCCGAGAATCGGCTACGTGCCCCAGCAGCATCCGATCGATAGCGAGACGGGGATAGAAGCCCTTCAACTGGTACGTCTTGGATTAAAGGGCGACCATTGGGGGACTGGCTCGGCGAACGGGGGGATCGAGGAAGCGTTTACGGCGCTTCGCACGGTGGGAGCCGAGGAATTGGCACACCGGCCGCTCGGCGTCCTTTCGGGCGGGGAACTCCAGCGCATATTTCTCGCGGAGGCACTGATCGGAAAACCAGATCTACTTTTGCTCGATGAACCACTCGCCAATTTGGATATGCGGCGCGAAGCGGATTTCGTCCAGCTTATTAACGACGTTGTTCGATCGCGCGGCGTTACCGTTTTGCTCATTGCACATAACATCAATCCGCTCCTGCCCGTGCTCGATCGCGTGATCTATGTCGCGAACGGCCAGGTGACGAACGGCAAACCTTCCGAAGTGCTTACGTCGCGGTCGCTTACCGATCTCTACGGTATCCCAATCGAGGTCTTGAAGGATTCGCACGGAAGGATCGCCATCATCGGCATGGATGAACCTATCGATCACCACCTATGAACACCAATTTTACCTTCAACATTCTGGATGACCTCCAATCGATGTGGCAGTATGATTTTATGCGGCACGCATTCGAGGCAGGAACGATCGTGGCGATCATCGCGGGAATCATAGGTTATTTCATCGTCCTGCGCCGGTCATCATTCGCCGCCCATGCGCTTTCGCACATCGGATTTGCGGGCGCCGCCGGAGCAGTCCTTCTTGGCGTGAACCCGATCATCGGCCTGCTTGTTTTCACGAGCGGCGGCGGTTTCGCGATTGCCATGCTGGGGCGCAAGGCGGCCAGCCGTGACGTGCAGATAGGGAATGTCCTCGCGTTCATGCTCGGCCTCGGAGTTCTCTTCATTAGTTTGTATTCCGGCTACGCCACGGAGGCTTATTCGCTTCTCTTCGGCGAGATATTGGGAATCAGCAGTGCCGATGTGCTCGTGACGCTTATCGCCGCCCTTGTCCTTCTGGTTGCGGTTGGCGTTTTATACCGTCCACTTCTTTTTACGTCGCTTGATGAGGACGTTGCGGAGGCGAAAGGAATATCCATCTTTTGGATCGGGGTCGCGTTTATGTTGCTCGTCGCGATCGCAACGTCTATCGCAGTACAGGTGGTAGGGGTGCTTCTGATCTTTGCGCTCATGGTGACCCCCGCCGCCGTGGCGCAACGCATAGCGCGCCGACCGGCTCAAGGGATCGTCATTTCCGTGGTCATCGCGCTCGTCGCCACATGGTTCGGACTTTTTATTTCTTTCTATCTGCCGTATCCGGTAAGTTTCTTCATAACCAGCGCGACGTTCGCGGTATATCTCGTCGTGCGAGCCGTGCAGGCGATTCACTCCCGCACCTTGATTTCTCCGGCGGTCTAGAACCCATCTCAAAAGTATCCCCGCGCAACGCGGGCTGGAGATACTTTTGAGATGGGTTCTGGGAAAATAAAAAGCGTCCGAGGAGGACGCTTTTTAAGATAAAACCGAGATCAATTTCTATACTGTTTTCTCTGCGTGCTTTGCGCAACAACCGCACTTACTGAGCTTCATGCATCCCGCGATGATGAGAAGAATCGGCCAGGTAATGTTCACGAAGCCCCATGTGAGAACGCCGACCGCGGCAAGCAGGAAATCGAGTCCGAAAAGAATAATGAGAACTGGGAAAACCTTATGATGCGGGCATCCGCATGTCTTTCCTGTCTTCATGTCGTTAATGTCGTTATTTTCCATGATATAGGTTTATGAATGCTTTAAGATTTTCGACCTTTGTTAAATAGGTACCTCTTTATTATACCAGAACGGTATGCGCTGGAGTCATGTTATAATTGAGCCATGGAATCCAAACCAGTTATCAAACCTGATGGCGAGCTCGCACCGGAGCTTTATGCGGTTGCCCGCGAGGGCGGCACGGAGGCGCCGTTCACGGGAAAGTAGGTGAATAGCCATGAACGGGGGATGTTCCGATGCGCCGTCTGCGGCGTGGAGCTTTTCTCGTCCGATACGAAATTTGATTCCGGCACTGGTTGGCCAAGTTTTACCGAGCCGGCAAATCTCGAAAATATTGAATTGCGACACGATGCGAGCGGTGGCATGGACCGCACCGAGGTCATTTGTAAAAACTGCGGCGCGCATCTCGGCCACGTTTTTGATGATGGCCCGAAAGAAAAAGGCGGCAAGCGATATTGCATCAACTCAGTCTGTCTCGACCTCGAAAAGAAAGAAGAAAAATAATCCTTCTTTCTTTGTCGTCCCGGTCCTCCGCCTTCGCGGAGGATAAACTCCGGCCGGGGTCTATGCTTTTTCTGTCATTCCGAGCTCTGCGAGGAATCTTTTCTTTTACCCTCTCATTATCAACTTATCTTTACAACTCGATATTCCCGCATTCCATTCCTTGTCTTTATTGTCACGGTCTCGCCGGATTTTTTTCCGACGAGCATCGCCCCGAGCGGGGATTCGTGCGAAATGCGTCCGGCATTTGGATCGGTTTCCTTGGGTCCCACGATTTCAAATTTTTTCTGCGCGCCGTTCGTTTTAAGGATGACGACCGAACCAATTTTGATCGCGCCGCGAACATCCGGCCCGGGCGTTATGATTGTTGTGCGTTTCAGTTCATCTTCAATTTCCAAGACTTGCCAGTTCGCGCGTCGCAGAGCCGCTTTCGACGATTTATATGCCGCATTATCAGACCGATCGCCGTCAGCCGCCGCCTGCGCCGTCTCGCTGCGCAAATTCGGCAGAGACCGCTTGATTCGCGCCAATTTCCCCTGCAAGCGCGCAAATCCACCTTCCGTCAAATAAACCGGCCCCTCGTCACGCTTCTTGAGTTCATCCGCCTTCCGTCTGGGAATTCGCATGGATTTCAGTATAACACCAACTTTGTTATTCCCTTGATGCCAGAAATCCGGGCCATTTTTGATGTGATAAAGCCTGCCTGCGCTCAAACTTCGGCGTGACAAAGTGGAAAACCTCGCCCGGAAGGGGTAGAATCTAGGAGATATGAAAAGGAACAAGAATCCTAAAGCAGAAAAGATGGTAATAAAAAAATCAAGAAAGATTTTAGAAAAAATTAATCTTCGTTCGCGTAGTGTCAAGACAAAAACTATGCAAATTTCGCTTGATAAAAAAGTTACCAACGTTTCTTCTAAAAATTTACAGGAAAAACTAAGTTTTCCCGGTGATTTCAAAAATAAAATTATCTGTGGAGATATAATTGAGATTCTGAAACAAATTCCTGACGGTGCCATAGATTTAATTATTACATCACCCCCTTATAACCTTAAAAACTCAACCGGAAACGGCATGAAAGATGGGCGTGGTGGCAAGTGGGCAAATGCCGCTCTAAAAAATGGATATACCAACCATAACGATTGTATGCCTCACGATGAATATGTGAAGTGGCAAAGAGATTGCTTAACAGAAATGATACGAATTATACCGGAAGATGGAGCCATCTTCTATAATCATAAGTGGCGCGTACAAGGAGGTTTATTGCAAGATCGTCAAGATATCGTAGGTGGTTTTCCGGTTCGTCAAATTATCATTTGGCGAAGGAAAGGAGGGCTCAATTTTAATACCGGCTATTTTCTGCCGACCTATGAAGTGATTTATCTTATTGCCAAACCAAAGTTTAAATTAAGAATAAAGGCGAATGCACACGGAGACGTTTGGGAATTTACACAAGAAATGAACAATGAACATCCAGCTGCCTTTCCCGTTGCCTTAATTGATCGAATCGTTGCTTCGACAGACGCAAAGACCATTCTCGATCCCTTCATGGGTTCTGGTACCACGGCGATTTCTGCGATCAACTTTAGACGTAATTATGTCGGTATTGATATCTCGCCGGAATATTGCGTAATGGCTGAGAAAAGAATCAAAAAACATATATCTCAAGGGAAACTTTTATAATTATGAAAAAGAAACCCTTCATTTATACGAAATCAGCGTTAATCGCGAAGTTGAAGGAAATTGCTTTGATGGATTGGATACCAAACGCACGGCAAGGCAACGCCGGAGGTGCGGGTAACACACTTGAGGATTTACTCGGTATCAAAGAAAATAATTTACCAATTCCCAATGCCGCAGAATGGGAATTAAAAACACAGAGGATAAATACTGCGTCGCTTACGACCTTGTTTCATATTGAACCATCACCTCGGGCGGTAAAGTTTGTGCCGCAAATTTTATTGCCATTGTATGGATGGACACACGAAGATGCGGGCAAAAAGTACGGAAGAAACGAAATGAGCTTTCGTCAAACGATTCATGGAAAATCACGGAGTGATCGTGGATTCAAGGTTGTCATAGATCGTAAAGAAAGAAAAATTTTAATTTCATTTGATGCAAAAAGCGTCGATCTGAGACATAAGGAATGGCTTACCTCTGTCAAAAAGCGTATTGGTCTTGCCGAACTCGACCCACAACCGTATTGGGGTTTTGATGATTTGGAACATAAAGCCGGAACAAAGCTTCTTAACGCTTTTTATGTTCAAGTAGAAGTCAAGAAAGTGGGCAAGAAAGAATATTATAGATATACAAAAGTCATGATGTTGCAAAAGTTTAGCTTTGATGGATTTTTAAAAGCATTGGAAGAAGCCAAGATACTTGTTGATTTTGATGCTCGCACGGGTCATAACCATGGAACAAAATTCCGCCTGAGGCAGGATTGTCTGCCGATGTTATATGAGAAGGTAACGATAATTCTTTAAGTGAAGAGGGAACTTGAAAAATGATTGCTGATTGCGGGATGAATTAATCCCGCAATCGGTCTTTTATCGGGAATCGAAATGACATCGGTACGATTTTCGGGTATGATAATGCCATGAAAAAGAGAAGCCAGCATGTTTTGGTTTGGAGCGTTGTCGGGATCGTTGTCGTCGCGGTGATCGTTGGGGTTTTTATAAAATGGGGGATGAACGAGGAAAACTCGTCTCCAGGCATTGTTCCTCCGGCGGGCTGGGTGAACTATCAAAACAGCGATTATGGGTTTTCATTAAGCTATCCTCCGGATTGGCAGATTTCGACGAGTACGTTGGAAAACGACGTTCCGTCCGTTGTTTTCGGTAATCCGATCGAGGGGACGACGACCTACACGCTGCGCGTTTCCGTAGAAAAAAATATCGGTAATCTTTCCTCGGCGCAATACGTGATGGATGTCCTCACGCAAGCTGAGACGGAAGATGAAACAAATGGAACGAGTTCGCCGTCGGTTTCGGCGCAATTTGCAAGCTCGACGGCGTTTGCCGTGGACCAAAACGCGGGATATGAATTGGATAACGTTTTTGAATTTGACCACAACGCCGAGCAGATCTATGTGGCGCACGGGGGCGAAGCGCTCATTTTTGATTTCCCTGTTGCCGATGTGAATCCCAACATTGCTTCATCGACGGAGAATAATATCATCGCGCACCAGATTTTAGGAACGTTAAGCTTTACCAATACCGTTCAGTAATAGAATTTCTCGCGCGGTTTTCGTTTAACTTAAGATTATGTAACTGTTAGCACCTTCAGTGCGTACTCAAGCGCTTTATCGGACGATTCGAAAACGGGATAGCCGTATTTCTCGGCTTCCGATTTATATCGCGGCCGTTCGATGTAAAAGAAAGTTTTCGCTTCCAATTCTTGGAGATAGTCGCTTCGCCCCCAGCGGGGATCTTTTTTGTTGCGCGCGAGCGTTTCTTCATACGACGATCCGAGTAGGCATATGCCAGGAAAAGCGATATCCCGTTTTGCAAGGTGGGGCAACAGATTCACACATTCAAAAATGACAGGCCGTTTTTCGCGTTCGTATTCTTTTATTTTTTCGATGAATATCGGCCACAGTGCCTCTGACTGCGCGACAAGATTTTGCCACATCTGATCAGGACCGGTTTTCGTAAGATAGGTTTCCTCGTCCTGATTGAAATAAAAATTGATCCACTTCTTGTAACACGGATCATTGGTTGGCGCATCCCGCAGATCATCAAGCAGAACGGCGATGCCGTCCGTCGCGTGCGCCAGCTTCTCGGCGAGATATGATTTTCCGGAAGTCGGAATTCCCGTTATAAACAGTCGTTTGCTGACGGCCTGATCCATCCTGTTATTCTATCGCAGAACAACCAACGGCGCGAAAAACAGAAAATTATAGCTATTATGCAGGGATCATGCTATACTGCCGGCATGACAATTTCAGAAAAAGTCAAATTGGCACTTAATGAAAAATCGAAAGGGGTGCGAGAAACGCCCGCCGGTTTTCCGTTTTTCGTGTCACTCCATGATTTTGTGAAATATATCGAATCAACGCCGTCATTCGCGGTCTTTTTCTCCGGCACAAAGAAGGGGAGCCGCGCGGCGGAGCTGTCGGCAAAGTATGCCGTCATGAAGCAGATCTATCAGGGAATAGAGGATATTGATATTCGCACCGAAGCCGATCTTGGCCATGACCGCTACGTAGCAATCCGTGAACTGCGGCTGATCCGGAACAATGATTTTTCTGAAAATAATCCGTTTTGGAAGAACCGCGAGTTTCTCCGAAAACTGACCGGCGATATTCATGCGACGTTGGAGAATTATCTCTCCGAAGCGGGAGTTAAACATTAAAATTATTTCTATGTCCGACCAAACCGGTTTTCGCGGCCTTGGCATCGCGCCAAGCATCCTTACGATTCTCGACAAGGCTCGTTTTACGGAACCGACGCCTATTCAGGAGAAATCAATTCCGCAGGCGCTTGAAGGAAAAGACATGATTGGAATTGCGGAGACCGGAACGGGGAAGACGCTCGCGTTCGGCATCCCGCTCATCCAAAATATTTTAAAAGACCCACGCCGCCGTGCGCTCGTGCTTCTGCCGACGCGGGAACTTGCGGTGCAGGTGGACGAGGAGATTCGCAAGATCGGCAACGCGCTTGGCATAAAAACGGCCGTGCTTATTGGCGGTGAATCTATCCGAAGGCAGTGGTATTTGCTCGATCGCAAGCCGCAACTGATCTTGGCGACGCCGGGACGGCTCATCGACCATCTCGAACAAAAGACGGTGAGCCTGAAAGACATGACGCTTGTGGTGCTCGACGAAGCCGACCGGATGCTCGACATGGGATTTGCGCCCCAGCTCAAACGGATTCTTGCGGTGCTTCCTACCGAGCGGCAAACAATGCTTTTCTCGGCCACGATGCCGGAGAGTATTGTTTCCATGGCCCGCGCATTTTTGAAGCTTCCGGTGTGCGTGGAGATCGCGCGGCCCGGCACGGCGGCGAAAGATGTTTCGCAGGAGCTTTTTTTCGTGACCCAACCGGACAAGCCGCGCCTGCTCGAAAAGATTTTACAGGAATATCGCGGATCGGTTTTGGTATTTTCGAGAACGAAGTTCAGTGCGAAAAAGATCGCGGTCCATCTTCGCGGGCTCGGGCATACCGCCGTCGAATTCCATTCGAATCGCTCGCAAAGCCAGCGGCAGGAAGCGCTCGCCGGTTTCAAAAATGGCAGATATCGTGTGCTCGTCGCGACGGATATCGCTGCGCGCGGCATTGACGTGAAGAATATCGAACTGGTACTGAACTACGATCTTCCCGCAGTTGCAGAAGATTATGTCCATCGCATCGGCCGAACGGGCCGGGCCGGTGAAAAAGGCCATGCCATTTCGTTCGCGCGACCCGATCAGAGAAGGGACGTGCAGGCCATCGAGCGCCTGATGCGCGCGACACTTCCGGTTTCCATGCTGCCGACCCTGCCGCCGCCTTCAGCCACATCGCCGCAGGCTTTCGAGAGGGAACGAACGTTATCGCCGCGACCATCCCGTTTTCCGCGCCGTCCATCCAATAGACCGAGTCGTCCGTTCCGACCATACCGTTCCAGAGGATAATCGAAGATGCTATCATAGGAGTTATGAATATTCTATCCATCGATAAATCAAAAACAGCATTGGTGGTCGTTGATCTTCAAAAAGGCATCGCGGGGCGCGAGACCGCTCCGTATTCTGCGGCGAGCGTGGTGAAAAATGCAGCGGCGATCGCCGATGTTTTCAGAAAGAACAATATGCCGGTTTTTTTGGTGCGCGTCACGCCGTCTTCTGATGGAAAGGATGCACTTCATCCCGTCGCCGATGCGGCACCGTGGACACAAGCTCCTGCATCGGACTGGGCGGACATTGTCCCCGAGATGGGACCGAAACCCGGCGATTTTGTGATTACGAAACATCAGTGGGGTGCTTTCTATGGCACGGAGCTTGATCTCGAACTTCGCCGCCGTGGTATGACGACGATCGTGCTCTGCGGCATTTCAACGAACATCGGCGTCGAGAGCACGGCGCGGTTTGCCTACGAATATGGCTATCACCAGATCTTTGTCGAAGACGCCATGGCTGCGATGTCGGTTGAAGAACACGCGTCCGCAACCACCAAGACATTCCCGCGCATCGGCCTTGTAAGAAAAACCAAAGAGATCATCGCGGACCTTTAATATTTTTTTAATGATATAATTTGATTGAAATAAACTTATTTTAGATAATTTTCTATCCATGGACCCTAACTTCGAACCAAATTTTGAGCATGATAATAAAAGGGTTACCAATCCGGAAGAGATTGTGACTCCGGAAGAGAAAATTGAAAAGGTAAACAAACATCTTCGTCTTATGGAGGAAGATTTGCGAGGCGCAGAAGAAGAAATAGAAGAAGTTATAGGCGAGCTGGAACGATTGAAAAAAGATACGGATAGTGGCGACACGGAAGATCTTGGCTATGCCCACGAGAAAAAAGAGATAAATAAGGAAATAAAAAATGCCGAGCAGAGGCTCGCAGATCTCGGGCAGTTAAAATCGGATCTTATCCAGTATCAGGAAAGGTTGGAAGGTATCATTACAAACTGGGAAGAAACAAGAGAATTACGAAGGATGCGTCTTTTGGGTCTCGATCCCAACAGGAAGAATTAGAATCTATTGATACTGTATGTAGCTCGGTTCGGGGCTGAGTTTCAAGACCTCGGCGGGCGTCATGAGATGTCCGGCCGCGACGTCGTTTTTATAAAACAACTTGAAGCCGGTGAATTGCACGGGTTCGCCCTGAATATAATCTCTGTACGTGCTTATTTTTTCTGACGGCGAACCGAAGCCGTCCATGTCCATCACGATTTGCACCTCGGGCAGGGGAGTTATTTCTTGATAGTTCGTCACCATGGCTTGCGTGAAACGGTGGACAACGAGAATTTTGGGCGGCAAGTTATTTTCCTTTACGATGTTTGCCAAATAATTTGCCGCATAGTTGATATCTGCCGCATCCATTGTGCCGACCACGGTTCCCGGTTTCTGTCCGTTGTGCATTGCAAATTCCGGATCAAGCGCGAGATTCACTTGTGGCAATTTAAGATATGGCGCAAGAAGCGGAACTTCTGTTTGTACATTGCTCAATCCGACTTGCAGATCAAGAAAGATAACGCCGTTTATCTGCGCCGCCATTTGGATAACCTGATTGATCTGGTCAGCCGACATGCGCGCACGATAATCCCCGTCGAATCCCGGAGCTCCTTGCGCGGCAACTGCGATATAATCGAGCGCTGGCAGGACGGGCGTCGTCGGATCCGCAGCCTGCCATTCCTCCGTCGTGCTCGCGAGCATTTGCAGTACCTGCGCCTCGGGGAATCTTCCCAGGATGCCCATTTCCGGCGCGGAGAGATTTCCATAGTAGGCGACGATGCGATCGAAGGGAAGTAGTGCGCCACCATCGGGATAGGCGGCCTTGACGGGCCAGCCAGCGGGGATGGTTGAAGTTGTTATAATCGTTGAGCTCGGCGTTGAGTTCGTTGCTTTTATAATTTTTACATGCGTGATGGTCGTGAGATTCGCTATCTGCAAAAGTTTTGCGTTGTAGGCAAGGGCGTTCAGCGAAGGCAATAGTGAGGCAGTCGTTTCTGTTTCCTCGGTCGCTGTCGCTTGGATGGCGTCGGTTCCGTTCACGACGATCGCGCGCGAATTTTTGAGAAGTTCAAGTATGCCGCCCAAAAAGCAGAGGAGAATAATGCCTATGATCACAGCAAATCGATTCTTTTTATTCATGCGGGCAGGGACTTTTGCGAGGAAAGATGGGTAGCAGAGAGCGGGACAGGACTACGAGGTGGCGTCATGGGCTAAGCATAACAAAAAGTCGCGATTCTTTCGATAGGGAAAGACTATTTTGTCCACGGGGCATGATTCTGTAAAGTAGGGGGGCTCGGTTTGCGCTGATTAACCGCAGGGCGAGAGGATGGGACATCATATTTCCGTGCCGGTATATCACAAGGAGCTAGTCTAGCAGATTTCACATAATTTCGGCTAGACTGAAAAGGTGGC
>CAYUBE010000020.1:0-18442 GCA_964442965.1 uncultured Candidatus Saccharibacteria bacterium | reverse complement strand
CCAAAGATCACCGATTTTGGGTAAAATAGGTTAGTATAGAGTCGTAAAGAGCCACCAATGACTTTTCGATTCCGTTCTGTTAAACTCGTTTTATGAAAACAGTAGGGATTATCGGTGGTCTAGGACCCGAGACAACTTCTGAATTTTATTTGGAGCTTATTTTTTCATGTCAGAAACTCGATAAGTTTCATAGGCCTCCAATTTTGATATATAGCGTTCCGCTGCCGTATGATTTTGAGGAAGATGCCATTGCGCGCGGGGTAGGAGAAGAACGGCTCATTCCCTTGCTCTTGGAGGCAGCAAAAAAACTGGAGAAAGCCGGAGCTGATTTTTTGGTTATGCCTTGCAACTCGCTCCATGCTTTTATCGGAGAAATTAGAGATGCGGTGAAGATTCCTGTATTGAGCATCGTCGAAGAGACGACCAAATTCTTGGAAAGGGAAAATATCGCCGAAGTTGGTATCATCTCTACGGCGATCACACTTAATAAAAAACTATACGAAACATCGTTTATGGCGCATGGAATTAAGCAGATTGCGCCAGATGATTTTCAGCAAGCTAAAATAGGGAAGATGATTCACAATCTAGTTTCGAATCGGCATAACAATAAAGATCGCGAAGAACTGATTAGGGTCATCAATGATTTCGAAACAAAAGGGATTGAGTACGTGATTTTGGCCTGTACGGATTTGCAATTATTGATACCCCATCACCCCCGACTGAAAATTTACGATACTATGAAAATCTTTGCCGAAGCGACTGTCGCGGAAATTCTCAGAAAGTAAAAGAACTTGCCGCTTTCAAGGAATTAAGAGAAATAGGTTCGAACCTGGTCCAATACCCCGCACCCCGTTGTTAACCCTTTGCTTCCAATGCGTCGAACTGGGTCATGGATTGTTGTGCCTGGTTGTTGAAATTGTTGATTGCATTCACATCGGTATTGATCTGGTCGACGATCGTCTGTACGTCGCCGGGCTGGATAGATGTTCCCGTGAAATGGCCCTGAAGCGTAACGAGCAGTTTGTCGAGATCGCCGCTGTAATTGATAAGCTCGCTCACGAGTGCAAGCCGGCTTGAGATTGCATCAAGTGCGGCCTGCTGTGCTTCTGATGATGAAATATTCGGCAGTGATCTTGCCATGGTCTCAATCTGATCCGAGAGAGCAATAGCCTGATCGTGCAGAGTCTGATTTTTCGAAATGATATTCGTAGTGAGGGACAGTGCTTCGGTATAATTTCCTGATTTGTCGAGGTCGTTGACCTGCGCAAGGTCATTCGTGGACTGGTTGGAAAGATCGACGATGTTTTGTGCGATGATGGCTCCCTGTTGCCGAGCATCCGAGAAGTCTTTGGGGATACTTGCTTTTTTGCTTGAGAACCAAGCCGTGGCGGTGCCAACGGCAATAAAGGCAAGGAAAACGGCAATTATCTTAGTCTTTCGGGACAGGTTCGGCATCGACGTAGTGCATTAGTTCTATCAAAAAAAAATCAAATGAGCAAGAGATATTTTGATTTAATCTCCTCTTGAATATATACTTTAAAAACCGTCGATTAGTTGCATTGCGGGTATGGTATAACGGTATTATGTCACCCTTCCAAGGTGAAGACGCGGGTCCGACTCCCGCTACCCGCTCAAATAAAAACAAGCCGTTTAGATGTCGGCTTGTTTTTATTTGAGCGAGGCTCGCCGAAGGCGGCCCCCCCTGATATTTAATTCTTTATTCTAAAGAAGTTTTTTTTCCCAATACGGAGAACTGCACCATTGTTAATGGCGAGCATTTTCCGCACATCTTTGATGGCGATTCCGTCGTATTCGAAGCCGCCTTGTTCGATGAGGCGCCGAGCTTCGCTCTTGCTCTTCAGGACGCCCGACGTGACGACGAGATCAAGTGCGGAAAGTTCCGTTTTTTTTACTTTCAATTCCGGAATATCCTCGGGAATTTCTTTTTTTGAGAATATTTTTTCGAAATTTTCCTGCGCACTCTGCGCCGCTTTCTCGTTGTGATATTTTTTTACTACCTCGAACCCGAGGCGTTCCTTGAGGTCTTTTGGTCCGAGCGTTTTCTTGAGCGAGGTTATTTCGTTTTCAGAAAGAGCCGTACAAAGCAAGAAATATTTTTCAACCAACGAATCGGGAATAGACATGATCTTTCCGAACATGTCTTCCGGCGGCTCGGTTAGTCCAATATAATTTCCGAAGCTTTTGCTCATTTTTTTCACGCCATCAAGCCCTTCGAGGAGAGGAAATGTAATGATGTCTTGTTCGGCCACCCCGAAATGGCGCTGGACACGCCGACCCATAAGTAAATTGAATTTCTGATCGGTCCCGCCGACTTCGACATCGGCTTTTATTTTTACAGAGTCGTATCCCTGAAAAAGGGGATAGAGCAATTCAAGAAAAGTGATATCTTGGTCGGCGTCGATGCGTTTTTTAAAGTCAGCGCGGCGAAGCACTTGTTGAAATGTGCCGGCCATGGCGAGTTGAACGAATTGATCAATGCCCTCTTTGGCGAACCATGAACTGTTGTAGGCAATCTCAACCTTTTTTATATCGAGAATTTTTCCGGCTTGAGCGAGATATTGCTTCATATTCTCCTTGATTTCTTTCTCGCCGAGCGTTTTTCTCGTTTCCGATCGACCGCTGGGATCGCCGATGCGCGCCGTAAAGTCGCCGATGATAAGGACTATGATATGACCCGCATCCTGAAATTCCTTCAATTTATTCAGGATGACGGCGTGCCCCAGGTGAAGGTCGGGCGACGTTGGATCAATGCCAAACTTCACGCGGAGTTTTCTGCTGGATCGAAGTGCACTTGCGAGATGTTCCTTCTCTATAACCTCTTCGACGTTTCTCGAAAGCAGAGACGATATTTTTTCTTCCTGAGTTGTCATAATTCGTATCGTAGCACGAAAGCAGTGCACGAAAAAGCCCCGATACGGGGCTTTTTCGTAAATTGTCATTCCGAGTTCGGCCCGACATTCACGCTGATAAAGCAATTTATCAAGCATGGATTCCCGCCTGCGCGGGAATGACAACTTATTATTGTTTCTTTACGATTTCATCCACGACGCCGTATGCTTTCGCTTCTTCGGCGGAAAGCCAGAAGTCGCGGTCGGTGTCGTGCTCGATCTTCGTGAGCGACTGGCCGGTATGCTTGGCGAGAATCTGATTCAGGCGTTCCTTGGTCTTTAGTATCTGTTTTGCGGCAATCTCGATTTCCACGGCCTGGCCCTCGGCGCCGCCCATCACTTGGTGAAGCAGAATATCGGCGTTCGGTAAGGCAAATCGCTTGCCTTTCTTCCCTGCAGCCAGGAGAAACGCACCCATCGATGCTGCGATACCGACACAGATGGTCGAGACATCCGGCTTGATGTACTGCATCGTGTCGTAGATCGCCATCCCTGCCGTCACCGAACCGCCAGGGCTGTTGATATAGAGCTTGATATCAGCCTTCGCATCTTCGTGCTCGAGGAATAAGAGCTGGGCGATAACCGTGTTTGCAACGGTATCGTTGACGCCACCGCCAAGAAAAATGATCCGTTCCTTAAGCAGACGGGAGTAAATGTCGTACGCCCGTTCGCCATATTGCGATTTCTCGATGACCGTGGGGATAAGATATTGGTTTTCTGGATCCATAGTTTTAGTAGTGCATAGCCACTAGTGATGGTTTATTTTATATCTTTGACATTTCTATTGCTAGCCTGCAGTGGCTAACCACTAGTGGCCAGTGGCTCATTAAATCATAAGAACGGGACCAAGAGCAGAGCGATGATACTGATGATCTTGATGACGGGATTGATCGCCGTGCCAGCGGTGTCCTTATAGGGGTCGCCGACCGTATCGCCGGTCACTGCTGCCTTATGAGCGAAGGAACCCTTCCCTCCCAAATTCCCCTCTTCTATGTATTTCTTTGCGTTGTCCCACGCCGCGCCGCCGGAGGTCATCGAGATTGCGACGAAAATGCCTGTCACAATAGAGCCAACCAGGAGTCCGCCGAGCGCGATAGGTCCGAGGAGAAACGCCACGACGATCGGCAAGACGACCGGGAGAAGCGCCGGAACAACCATTTCCTTGATGGCCGCGGACGCGACGATGTCCACACATTTTGCATAATCAGGTTTCGCCGTCCCTTCCATGATTCCCAGTATCTCTTTGAATTGGCGCCGCACCTCTACGACAACACTTCCCGCTGCTTTCCCGACCGCTTTCATAGAAATGGAAGCGAAGAGATAGGGGATCATGCCGCCAAGGAGAAGGCCGATGATGACACGCGGGTCGCTGAGGTCAAAACTGATGACCGCACCGCCCATCTTGGCCTGAAGCGCTTCGACGTATGCCGAGAAAAGAACCACTGCAGCAAGTCCGGCAGAACCGATTGCGTATCCTTTTGTGACCGCTTTTGTAGTATTGCCGACCGAATCTAATGCGTCGGTTACGGTTCTGACCGAGTCAGGAAGTCCCGCCATCTCGGCGATTCCGCCAGCATTGTCCGTGATCGGTCCGAACGCGTCGATGGCGATCACGATGCCCGCCATGGAAAGCATGCTCATCGCCGCAAGCGCGACGCCGTAAAGGCCAGAGATCTCATATGCGGCAAGAATTCCTCCAACGATCACGATAACCGGTAACGCCGTTGACTCCATGCCGACCGAAAGGCCAGTGATGATATTTGTGCCGTGCCCCGTTTCTGATGATTGCGCTATGGACCGGACCGGACGGAATTTTTTTGATGTGTAATATTCAGTGATGAGAACGATGAGCGCGGTAATGAGAATTCCGGTGAGGAGTGGGCAGAAGATCTGGCCAAAAGAAAGAAGCGCGAAAGAATTGTTCGCGGCGAGCCATGCGAAACCCGCGAGCGCAAGGATGCTTGCCGCGGCAAGACCCTTATAAAGCGCGCCCATGATTGCTTGCGACTTTCCTAATCTGACGAAGAAGACCCCGAGGATCGAGGCGATGATCGAAACGCCGCCGATCAAAAGGGGGAATGTTACTGCGTCGCTCGAGAATGGGAATACCAAATGTCCCAAAATCATCGCCGCGATCGCCGTAACGGCATAGGTTTCAAAAAGATCGGCCGCCATGCCTGCGCAATCGCCAACGTTATCGCCCACGTTATCTGCGATAACCGCAGGATTTCGCGGATCGTCTTCGGGGATTCCTGCTTCAACTTTCCCCACAAGATCCGCGCCGACATCAGCTCCCTTCGTAAAGATGCCGCCCCCCAGGCGGGCGAAGACCGATATCAAGCTTCCTCCGAATCCAAGACCGATGAGCGCCGTGACGTTTTGCGTGATCCCATAAAACACGGAGACTGAAAGCAATGCAAGGCCGACTACGAGAAGTCCCGTGACGGACCCTCCCTGAAATGCGATCGCGAGTGATTTTTTTAATCCTGATTTCGCGGCCTCGGCGGTCTTCACATTCGCTCGAACCGAGATGTTCATGCCGATGTAGCCCGCGATAGCGGAAGCGATCGCTCCGACGAGAAACGCGAACATGGTCGTGAGGCCAAGTCCCCAACCGATGAGCGCCGCCGCGATAACCGCCACGATGGCAACAGTTTTGTATTGGCGGTTCAAATAGGCCCGTGCACCGATCTGGATCGCGCGAGCGATATCCTGCATTTTTTTATCTCCGCCGGGCTCCTTCGCGATTTTCATGATCAGACCCACCGCCACCGCGATCGCCGCCAAACTGGTTATTATTGAAAATAATATAGTAGACATTTTTTTGATATTTTTTCGACTCTCTTTGTTTTCTATCCTATTATATCTTCTTTTTCGCCATCATCCACCTCAGTCGCGCTTTCCGCGGCGGCTGCTACTGCCATGCCGCCCTCCTGAACCTCGTCGGGATGCGATTGCGAGCGAACGTCGATCTTCCAGCCGGTCAGTTTTGCCGCAAGGCGGACGTTCTGGCCGCCTCGGCCGATCGCCAAGCTTAATTGGCTCTCGGGGACAAAAGCGCGCGCCTCGCGGCGGGGAAGAATATCCACTCGTTCCACTTTTGCGGGCGACAGTGCATTCGCAATAAAATTCTCGGGATCGGTCGACCATTCGATGATGTCGATCTTCTCGTTCCCTAATTCGTTATTCACTGCCATGACGCGCGTTCCGCGTTGGCCGACGAGCGCTCCGACCGGATCAATGCCTTCCGTGCTTGATCCGACGGCAATTTTTGTCCGGTTGCCGGGTTCCCGTGCAATACTTTTGACCTCGATCTCTCCTTCGGCGAGTTCCGGCACCTCCACCTTAAAGAGTTCCGCAACGAACTGCGGGTTGGCACGGGACAGGATGATGCCCGGCATGCGCGTATCTTCCTGGACGGCAAGCACAAGAAAACGGAGGCGCTCGCCGGCGCGATAATGTTCGTTCGGAATGGATTCGTTCGCAAACATCACGCCGATGGCGCGGCCGAGATTTATGAAGACATTGCCCCGATCAAATCGCTGAACCTCGCCGCTTACGATCTGGCCGGCCTTCTGCGTCCACTCCGCGAGAATCGATTCCCGCTCCGACTCGCGAAGTTTTTGGAGAATAACCTGTTTCGCCGTCTGCGCCGCAATTCTGCCAAAATCCTCTTTGGTTTCAAGAGGAAACGTAAGTTCTTCGCCGACCACCGCGTCCGGTTTTATTTTTTTTGCGTCTTCCAGAATAATATGCCGTTCCGGATTGAAGCGGGGCAATTTCTGTTCATCGTCGTCCTGATAGTCTCTTTTTTCAACTTCTTCATCGGCCGATTCATCTACGAAACGGACCGTCGTATCATCAACGACCGTTTTTACCTGCCAGAAGGTCAGCGCTCCGGCTTTTTCGTCGAGTTTACACTTCACGATCCCGCCGCGGTCCGCGTAATCTCTTTTATAGGCGGCCGCAATGGACGATTCGATGGCCTCAATGATAGTTTCCGGTGCGAGCCCTTTTTCCTCGGCAACCTGCCGAACGGCTTTCGATAATTCTTTTATGTCAAGCATATTTTTATTGTTATTTAATTTTTATTAACCTTTTTATCTTTTAAAAATCCGCGGCAAGCGCGGACTCATCACTCCGAATCATAACCTTCTTTCTCTCGGTTTGTCAAATGCTCGCTCTCGCCGTCTTTCATGAAACGTTTTGTTAGTAATTTAACGCCATTGGCGACGGCGTAGTCGAGAACGACAAAAAGAACGAATCCTCCCAGAGCGACCCATCCAATCATTTTTAGGTTGGCAGCGGCAAGTGGCGCTAGCCCTGAGATAATAGCGTAAGCCAATCCCGTGAGGACGGGTAACCAAAGCAGTATGGACAGCACGGAATTTTTGTAGAATCTTTTAAAATCTACGCCGATCCAACCTATGGAAAAGGTGATCACGGGAGCACCGCCCTCGATAAACTTCGAAAGGTAGAGCCATTGCAATCCTTTTTCTTTGACCATCGCCTCGGCCTTCGCGTGTCCGGGGATATGTTTTTCTATCCATAATCCGAAGCGCGTGCCGCGAAGAGATCGGCCCAGGGAATACCAGACGAGATCCTCCGTCATGTCGGCGAGAAAAATAATCAATATCAAAAAAAGAAACCCGACGAACCCGAAGTTCGCCTCAAAAACGATCCAGAAGCCAGCAAAAGAACCGATGTTGCCGAGAATCACGGAGGCGAAATAAATAACAAGATATGTTCCAAAGGGATTTTTCCCTGCCGTCGCGGCGATCAACATGGCTGTATTTTGCATCACGTAAGTATATCATGCCGGCATTCGGATGCCTGCTGTTGCCCCTCCGTCCAGATTTTTTCTTGTAAAAGGGCGCGAAATCGGCTACATTGAAACGTGTTCATCGTTCTGATGGTGCCTATGGTGTAATGGTAGCACTGGAGTTTGTGGCACTCCCGGTCCGGGTTCAAATCCCGATAGGCACCCCTTACAGAATTTTGAGCGTACAATTCGCGCAAAGCCCTTGTGTGGTCTGCGTTTTTCAGAGGTCCGATAGCCTCATTTATCCTCTTTACCTCAGGAGCCATTTTTTTGATCAAAATGAGCGGTTCAGCCAATGAAACGCTGAGTTTTCCTTGCTTTATCGAGAGGTCCGATCCTAAGAGCGTTAACATCTCTCGTTTCTCCTCGGACGTCCCGTTTTCGAACGTTTGTCTAGCGTTTGCCGCGAAGCTGAAGTACTTGTCGGCGGTCTTCAGCCAATCGTCTATTCCTTGATCCGTGTCCTCGAAGAGCGCCTGCAGGCGACACTTTTCTTTTGTGAGGTCAGACCTTCTCCCCGCAAATTCCTCCTCCGTAATCTCGCCCCTTGCTCTCATGTCGATTAATGCGTCGAGGACTTTCACACATTTGTCATACTCAACCCGCTGGCTCGCTGTGATTTTCTCACGGGTCACGGATTCCGTCTCGTTCGATTCCCTGAGTACATCCATGGCCCACAAGTAGAACTCCTGCGGAATCTCGATGCCCGCGAGAAGTTCCATGGCCTGCTCGTGCAAGTCATTTTCCTTGACGCCCATCTCAGGGCACCGTTGCTTCGTCCGCCGCTGCGAGCAGTGGTAATAGACATACTCATGCCGGTTCCCGTTTTTCTGGACTTTGATTTTCACGTCGGCCGTGACCATCGATCCGCACCCGCCGCATCGGATCGGCCCCCGCATGGAGACATCGTGGCTTATCGCATGGGGCTTCCCGCGTCCTGCCGTGATTGTTTGTACCCGCTCGAACTCTTTTTTTGTCACCATGCGTTCATGCTTCCCGTGATGCCAGATGCCGCTCCGCAGAGGATACTCGAACTCGCCGCAGTAAAATGGATTGGCGAATATGAGGTACATATTACTCAGATTGAGCTTCTTGCCCATCCGGCCGGTAAGACCCCAGCGGTTCACGGCAACCTCCCATATCTGCGGCACCGTATGCGCCCCCGTGAGCATCATGTCCCAGCACTTACGGACAATATCGAACTTCAATTCGTCTTTCAGCACTTCCTTCTCGCCCTGCTTTTTAATCGGATTGTGCAGGTACCCGACGGGAGCCGGGCCGGGACACCATCCCCGTTCCGCTTTGGCCCGCATCCCGCGCTTCGTGTCCACACTCAAATCTCTTACGAATTGGTTCGCCATACCGAGTTCCACCGCCATCATTAAAACGTTATCCGTGGGATAGTAGCTTCGTCCGTAGGTCTGGACATGCCTGATGACGTTCTGTTGGAGAAGCCAACTGATCTGCCCGCCGTCGATCGGGTTGCGGGCAAGCCGGTTCAGTT
The DNA here is from genome assembly GCA_964442965.1 of uncultured Candidatus Saccharibacteria bacterium. Lineage (GTDB taxonomy): Bacteria > Patescibacteriota > Minisyncoccia > UBA6257 > 2-01-FULL-56-20 > CAJAQL01. The sequence goes on along the minus strand of CAYUBE010000020.1, from coordinate 9,207 downwards.
TCCAGCAGACGATGCCTTGCGCTTCGCCCTTCGCGATCCGCATGAGCATTTTATTGAACACGGGTCGTCCCGGTTCCTTCGCCGATTGGGCCTCTGACAGAATATCCACAACCTCAAGGTTGTTCTCCGCAGCGAGTTTTTTCAGTTCGTCGATCTGCGACTCGATGGATGCCATCTGGCGATCCTCGGATTCCGATGACTTTCTTGCATAGAGGAAATACTTTATTTTATCCACCCGCTGTTCCACGGGGAGACGATTCCACTTTGCATCATCCGCGCTTCTTTGCGATAATTCGATGGACGAGGACGGAGCAATCCGTTCCACGCCGACTGAAGGCTCCACTGGTTTGACGCTTGGGGAGCCTTCTGCGTTTCTTATGTTTTTCATTTTGTTTATGCGTTAATTTCTTGATGTACCCTCTAAATCCCGACCTTTTTAGCCCAAGACAATGATGCCGCAACGGTCGGGGTTATCCAGTTTAGGAAGGAGACAACTAAGTCCCCGATTATGCCCATAAAACCTGCTTAAATTCGACCTTGATTCGTTTATCTCCATTTTTTCGATTTCCTTATTGTTAAATGTGCCAACTTTGGGAAGGTTAACAATTAGCCGTCCTCTCGCCCTTCTCGGTTAAAGAAATAATCTGGATCGTCCCGCTAGCACTGGTTAATTCTTCAAACTGCACCATCCCATTTTTCCTGTTCTTACGGGACTCTTTCGCCTTTTCATATAAGGAAATTGTTTCATCTTCTTGATCGGTATCTTTTTCTCCCGCGATCACTTTCATGGTGCGGCGCATCTTTGCCGTCTGCGCGTCCTGTTTCAGTCCAATACGCAATAAAAGTTCTGGGGTCTGGTCGATCTTGAAAATTCTAATAAAGCCCTTCGTGAATAGATTTCTGATGCTTCTGGTTAGCGCAACGTTAAAGCTATTTTCCATTTTCTCGCCGCCGTTTTTATCGGGAAACCGATAATAAACTAGGTGTTTTCTGAAAATGTAAATGCCGATATCTTCGCTCCTCCCGCCCCTTTCAATGGTGGTTTTCAGAATCCATCCCTGAAGCTTGCTTAACCTTTCTTTGGCCATATTGGTTGATGTGCGGCGGCGTGATTTTCCTACCCATCATTCGGAGTTTGTGTCGCGCCTACCTTCGCGACAGAAAGTCCGAATGTGGGGCATCGGTCTCGTCGGCGGGCTGATCCAATGGGGGTTCTGTGTCCAATGAAGGAAGCGGATTCCAGTCGTCCGTGTCGCGCTCGCCGCCATAGGCATTGATGAGGGCGCTTTTTATCGTTCCGTTGAGGAACCATTGGTTCGCGGACGAGTCCGTTTCTTTTTTTGGAGCATCGACAAGTTCCAGCGCTTGTAGTTCTTTCAGCAGCCGTTGGATAGTCCGTTGCGAACGGTGCGGCAGCCGCTCGTGGAGGTCATGCGCCGTAAAGAGTGCGTCCGATTCCCAGAACATCCTTGTAACGACCTCAGCGCGGTTCGGAGGCATGGAGGAAAGTGCGATATTAGCCAAGGCTTTCGTTTCTCTCGTCGTGACCGTTCTTTCGCCGCGAACCGCCGCCAGACACCTTCCCATGCCGCGAAGCTGGAGCAACGCCCGCCACGGTTCCTCGCGTTGCATGTCTTCGATTTCATAGTAGGTTTTTTCATTCCCATCATCACCTTTGAATGATTGCGAATGAGAAATGACAACGCCGCGTCCCCGCGACACGAGCTTGGCAAGTCCATTGATGATTTCCTGAATCTCTATTTCTTCCGGCTCGACGGTAGGCTTCGCGTTGGCCAGTTGCGTCACGTACGAAATAAGCAACTGCCTCGCGTTCCGTATGAGGGTTGAACGCTTGCCGGATTGCCACGCTATTTCAAAACCGCGCACTTGCCGCTCAGCCGTGAGTTCGGGCACGCGGATAAATAGGAATCGGGGGCCGATCATGTCGATGTACCGACGGTGATTATTGAGCGCGGCGGGCGTAATGCAGCCAAGAAGTGAAAAACGCGCCTTGTACGACTGCCTTCCCCTTGTCGCGCTGAATTTCGCGAACTCTTGGTCATAGATCGCGACGAGTTCTCCGAGGAGTTTTTTCACCGTATCTTCATTCAAAGAAAATAGCGTGGTCATATCCCGGATGACGAGGCATTTCCCGTCCAACTCGTCGAGCAAGTCGTACGCCTTACGTCCTTTTTGCGGAACATAGCCGGAGGCAAACGGATTGCTCGTAAGAGTATCGAGATAGTAGATATGCGGCAGGCCGTTCAGGGCCTTCACCAGTTCTGTTTTCATGGATGATGGCGGCCCTACCAATACGGTCCACAATGGGACTTCGACCAAATCCGTCCGAAGGGATGAATATGCTGATGCCATCACGATGTCGAGAATATCCCGACTCACTGCGCCGATTTTCTCGAACGCCTCATGGACTTCGGTCAAGGTCACGGCGCGATCCAGAATCTCGATCGTTTCCTCGACGGGCTGGACGCGCTCGTCCGGTTCCGGTGCGCTTTTGGGCTGTCGTTTCTTGGTTTTCGAAGCTACACTCCTATTGTCTGTCACGCCGTTGGCGTCGTCCTTGGGAGGGAATTCAGGAACCGAACCGATGCCAAGCACTTGGAAGATTTCATAAAGCGGAGCCGTTTTGCCGCAACATCTGCAATTTCCCGATCGGGTCGAGCCATTAAGGAGAAGAGTGGAAATATCATGGCTGATTCCGCCGCATATCGGATCAAAAAAACAAACGATTCCAATGTCCGGGCCAAGCGGCTCGAATGGTATGTTGTGTTTCTGGAGTTCTCTGATGATTGCGTCTCGTGGTTGCATATTAGTGATTGATTGGTTTATTTTGTTCGGCCGTTTATTTCTTTATCATCGTCAGATTTCTTTGATGAGCTTTGGGTGTCTTTACTCTTATCCATGGGCTTGCAAATAAGCTGCACGATGCGTACCAGCCGACTACCCTCCCGATCCGCGTCCTCGTCGGGAATCTCCCGCCCGAAGCGTTGCTTCCATATTTCCCGGAATTGTTTTTTTTGTTCGTCGGTAAGCATGATGAGTTTTCGGAAACTAATCTCCGCTTGCCACGGGAGTAACAAGCGGAGAACAGTTCCCGTGAGTGCTGCTTTATTGCAACACCCTAATCGTCCCATGCCGCACGGACTCTTTTAATTTCTTGTCTTTGCTTGTCGCAACAAAAAATATCGATAAAATCGAACAAAAAAAGCCCCGTTGTGGGCTATCCACAAGCGAAGGCAAGAAAAGCTACTTTAAGATGGATTATTCAATTGCAGACCATTGCCCCGCGCTGCTTCTATGAGGGGTCTCCCGTCGAGAATTTTATTTTTCATTACGCTACTGCCGATTTTTGCGTGCCTAAAAAATCCCTGCTGTTCATTTAGGATTGCGTTTTGTATGCGCTTATTCCGCTTTCCCCCGTCTTCAATGTGTGGGTGTTTCCGCTTGACGAGATAGTTCTCGATCTGCTCGTAAGATAAGAAACCGTCTTGGTCGGATTCTAAAAATAAAATATCAAATACATCGTAGTATAGGGTTCTCTTATTTACTTTTATTCGCTTGTCTTGACGAAAATAATCGCCGTCATCTGGGTGCTTGGTTATTAATCGAATGACTGGCCTCGGCGATTTCCCTGTTATCGGCCGTTTCATCAACGGAGCTTTCCTGTCGGCGTCGTGGTCGGCGTTTCTACCAGAGATTGTTTTAATGTTTTTGTAAGCCTCCTCAAGCTTTTTCCCATCGACAACGAAAATAATAATGCGATCCATAGAGAAAATCTCGCTTTGTATTTCTTTAACCTCAGCGAACGAAAGATTAGCCATCTCCATCTTGCGATTTAGCTGTTGGTATCTCTCGCGATCTCTAATGCCTTCGAAGCTAGGCAGGAATGTAAACGGACTCTCTTTCAAGATACCCTCCCGTCCTAATCTGCGACAAATCATAGATACAAACTCGCCGAGCAAATCAGTATCAAAATCATTCTTTTTCAACACCGAACTTGCGATGCGTAGACGCTCGTTTTTCCCGTCATAGTAGCCATGAAGAATCTGAATGGCATTGTTATATTTTTCGTCAATGGTCATGACTGTTTTAATCTCAATTACCCCTCAATCTATCCCTTTCCTCTCATTTTCTCAAGCCCCTTCGCAAAAATATCACGCTAAGCTATACTTCAATTACAACTGAATGTAAGTCGCCTAAACCCGAAGGGCATGGCGCAGAATCGTTACGCACAGAAAACCCGTCATAGGGCGCGTGCGTAACGTCATAAGGGGAAACTCTTATGGGCCGAAAGGCCTCCTGTGGCGGGTTTTGTGTTTTGCAAAGCCAATTTCCAAACTAAAATGAAAAACAAACTTTCAAAAAAATTAACAGTTAGTATTTTTTCAGCCCTTTTATTGGGTTCATTTTTAAGTGTGCCGATAGTTAGGGCTGCAATCGGCGTGGCTTCCATCGACGGTTCTTCGTCTAATAGTCCCGCCTATATCGCCCGCGTGCAAGTCTCGACGCTCAGCCAAACAAGTCTTAGGGTTAGCCTCAGCCAAGCGAGTCTTATCGTTGGCACGGGACAGTCGCTCACTGTTATGTCAAAAAATGGCGTGAACGTTTATTTAGGGTTGAATTCCAGCCCCGCGGTTGCGTCCGTTTCGATAAGCGGAACACAGATCACAGTTACGGGGCAAACGCTCGGAACGGACACGGTGAGCATCTGCGCTGTCGGTACGGCTTCGGATTGCACAAATCTTTCTATTACGGTACAAGCCGGAGATATTTTATTCAGCCTAGGTAGTTTATCCTTATCGACAAACAGCAGCCAATCGGTGACGGTCTCCGGCGGCATCGGCACGTATACGGTATGGAGCAACTCCAATACGAGCGTCGCTTCCGCGAACCTATCCGGTAGCATTCTCACCGTCTTAGGATTAACGGCCGGTAGTACTACGATCACGATTTGTGATACGTCCAATACAAATACCTGCGGTACGTTTCCGGTCACTATTTATTCTTCCAGTGCATCGAGTGTCTCATCAACACATCCACAGACGGCTAGTTCGTCGTATACCTTCAGCCAAAACCTTACCATTGGTTCGACGGGATCTGACGTAATCGCCTTGCAGCAAATTCTAATCAATAATGATTTCCTCACGTCGGTTTCTACCCCGACGGGTTATTTCGGAAACGGCACTCAAACTGCGTTGGGAAAATTCCAAACCGAAAATGGTATTTTTCCGGCATCGGGCTATTTCGGCTCTAAGACGAGGACGCTCTTAAATTCCTGGAGTATTTCGTCGGCTCAATCAACCTCAGCCGAGGAGGGTCAAAATTCGGTTCAAACCAATTCAACCCCTCCGCCGACTCCTTCAAATACCGCTGCGTGCAGCGGTACTCCATGTAATGGTGCTTGCTATAATGCGTGTCCGTCAGGTCAAGATTTCGTTTGTCCCGCGACCGGAGAAGCGTATTGCCAAGCCAGTCAACAACAAACAACAGATCAGATTGACGCATTGACTACCCAGTGCAACAACCAGATGGATGCCCTGAATCAGCAAATTCAGGCCGTAAAAACGAAGTATAATGGGCTTATTGATGCCTATGCGGGTAGACCGGTACCAAATAAAGAAATACAGATTCAGCAATATGAAAATGCTGAAAACGGACAGGTTCAGCAACTACAAGGACAAGAGCAACAGCTATATGACACCTGCCAATTACAACTCAACGCGATACAATAGTGTATGCGTCAAAATGATCCCATGAACAAAGACGAAAAGAAAATAACTCTCGGGGACATTCTCCCGCAATATACGCTCGACGATCTTTTCGATAACGAAGACGAGGATGACGAGGAGTATGGGGCGGCAGTTGATGAGGCCACGGCGGATATTAAACAGCGGCTGAAAAGTCTCGAAAAGTTTATCGAGAGGAAACTGACCGAGGACGAGGAACATGCCATCCTCGGCATCGTACAGGAGAGAAGCCCGAAGGATCTCGAGGGATATATCACACTATACTTTTCCTTTATTCAGGCTTGGAAGATTTACAAGCACCAGAGAAAATCCAGTAATAAAAAGTCATGACAAATTTATCTTCCATAGTGACGACTACTGATGAATGTTGATATGGAAAACATATAATGGCAAAAGATTATTACGATATCTTAGGAGTTCCAAGAGATGCCTCTGTGGAGGATATAAAACGGGCATATCGCATCCTCGCTCATCAGTTCCATCCCGATAGGCCCGATGGCAACGAAAAAAGATTCAAAGCGGTCAATAAGGCGTATCGAATTCTCTCGGATGAAAAAAGCAGGGCGAAGTACGATCAGGAATTTACCAACGATCAATCGAACTATCCCGAGGATATAAAAAATCCAGAAGATAAAAAAGATAAAGGCTTGCCCGCTATTGTCATTATCGTTGCCCTGATCGGGCTGATAATTTTGGTCGGCTTTATAAGCTACGTCACCAGCTCAGGCCAACCCAATAGTCAGACAGGCACAAGCAGTGCTGCGATAGGGCAAAATTCAAATGCTCAGCTCGCAAGCAGTGATAACAATCCTGGCTTATTAAAAGATTCTTCGGGAAATCTAATTTCTTATAGTTCTTCCAGGAATGGATATGCAGCCTTATTAAATTATCTCCAAGCGATGATGGACGGGACCTCACCCACCGGTCTCGGCCCAAACTCTACCTTGTCCGATTTTTCAAATGTATACACACAAGCATCGGGTAATACGAATCCATCGCAATATGCGGCTCATTTAGCAAGCCAACTCGGAGTATCCACCGATGCAACAATGGAATCATTACAATCAAATATAGGCAAACTCGCTGAGGCAATCGCCAAAAATAATGGTTTTACTGATCTAAATTCTCCCGCGAACAATTCTTCTCAAGGGTCTCCTTCAAACCCATCCGCCAATTTATCACCTTCCATAATCGCACAAATAGAACCGAGCGTCGCAGAGATCAATTGCTATTCAGCCGATAATTCATGGGAATCGAGCGGCTCTGGCCTTTCATACCTTTCTAAATCTACGGGAATAAATTACATCGAAACAAATTATCACGTTTATACTGGAGCAATGATAGGAGGAGTGGCACCAACTTGCTATGCGGTTTTCCCCGAACCGCCTGATTTTTCATACAACGTTTATTATGGCGACTATCGACTTAACCTGGACGCATGGCACTATAATCCTAACACTTACGAGGATGCGGCTCTTTTCACTCTCGGGACGCCGATACCCAATTCTGTTCCCTTGGGTTCTATCCCTGTGATTAATGATTTAAAAGCTAATTTGAGCATGTCTGAGATACAGTGTTCTAGTAGCGACGTTAATGTTGGTGATAGTATCACGATTTTTGGGTATCCAGCTTCAGGTAATGCTCTCGGAATTTCAGAGACAGTGACGGAAGGCATTATAAGCGGAATTCTTCCCGGCCCGATCTATAAAACAAATACTGCGATTGACCACGGTAATTCCGGAGGGGTCGCTATATTAAATAAAAATGATTGTGCCCTTGGCATCCCAACGTTAGGCATTTCTGGACTTACGTCAGGTATCGGCTACATCCAGTCGTATAGTTTAGCGGAACAAGCAATTGGTGCTAATTAGTTATACCTTTAATCTGTGGCGAGACAAGCTCTAAGCCAGCGCCAATAACTGCCCAATTTGTTTCATTGCCATAGCCGGATCGGGGGATGCCTTCTGCCAGTTTAGGAATAACCTGACTGCCAAAATAAATAAAGCGTATCACGAGGGCGACATTGAGACCCTAAGATTGTTTGTTTGTCTTCTCGGGAATTGACCGGTCTATCCCGTAAAAGTTGCACGCCCCCGTCCTGGGTGGTTATAAACGCGAACTTATTTCCGATTCCGCCAGGCGGTTAATCTCTTCGACCAGCCCCGTTATCTCCGCCGGATCGGCAGAGGGTTCCTTCACGAGATAACTCTCGGGATCGTCTAAGATTGGCTTAATGTATCGCTTCGCATCACGGCAGTCAGAGAAACGTCGAATGTTCTCGTTATAGTCAGATACTACGCCACCAATGAGCGCATACATGTCCGCAATGGATGCTTTCTTCGTCTTACAGAGAAACGGAACGCCGCAAAGCTCCTCTTCGAGTTTTGGGATCGCTTCTCGATAAGCGCAGAATCCCTTAATTGCCTTATTGAGCGACTTGACGTACTTTTTGAGATTTCCAAACCGATCTTCTCCTTTTCTCTTTGGGATCTTATGCGCGGCGTACACAATGATCCGCTCGAACTCATGGGCCGCGAGCAAATAACATACATATGTTCTTAACTTTTCAGATTCGATGCTCTGTATCCACATGGAGTTCGCCAATTTGAACATAACGACGCGGGTGGAGTACTCCTTCCACATCGCCTTCGATGGAAACCAAAGCAGGGCCTTCAGTTCTGATTCCGTTATCATCGGTTGCTCTCCGTCCATCTGGGCCAGACAATCCGCTAAAACGAGCTTGTAACGCTCTTCTGCGGAAAGATTTGGCGCAAGCTTTGCGAGATCGGGAATTGTCATAATTATTTTTTCGCTTTCATTTTCCGCTCTTGGATAACGCTGTTCACGAGGTCCATCTTCTTATCGAGTTCGCCCACCTCGATGGCTTTCAATGAGAGAGCCGCCAAGCGTCCTACGTTCGCCGCTGCTTGGACGCTCATCGAACCAGATCGGACGTTATTAATCGTCGCCTCGATGAGATTCATAACATCCTCGACGCTTTTCACAGCATCCGGCACATGGGTGCTGTCGCTCACAACCGATGGATCATCTCCAGCCCCCCAATCTTTCAAGGCGGCATCTGGGAAGTTTTTATTGAAGAGAGCCAGAAGCATCCGCTCGTTTCCCGAATACGCTTTCGAAACAAACACATCCTTCAGGGAATACTTGCCGATCTTCAGCTTTTCAAGTGTTTCGTTCTTTTCCTGGTCTCCGAAAAACATATCATGGAGAATCTGGGCGTTATTCAACTCGACGAGCGCGCCCTTGCGCCCGCTTCTGCCCTTTACCCCATGATTTCCGTTGTTGGTTCCCATGTTCGAATTAGAACGAAATCACTTCGGTTTTATCTGACCTTTTTGGCCCCCTGGCCCCGAAGCTCGTGAACCCCCTCTTTACCCCTTAATCTCCCCACGTGGCTCGTTTGGTGCCCCTGTTTACCCTC
>CAYUBE010000019.1:0-20426 GCA_964442965.1 uncultured Candidatus Saccharibacteria bacterium | reverse complement strand
AAGTTCAACGGAAGCCCCGGGTGGAGCAGAGCGGAACCCGGGGAGGATGTCACTTGAAGAGGAAAAGAATCTACTTGCTAACTTGCGCAAGTTAGCAAGTAGATTCTTCAGTAAAATATCAATCGGTATCGCAGCATTTGACGCGAAAAATATTTTCGGCTCTGCTTGCGGCGGTCATTATAATTAACCCTTCACTAATTTTTCAGGAGTAGGTATGCGTATATGCCTGCCAGAAATGTTGTTCAAAGGAATTTATTTCATTGGACAATTGAGGATTTTTACGGGGGAAAATTTAAAATTTAAAAAAGAACAAGGCACTAATCGCCGAATACACAAACATCGGAGGGGGATGTTGCCTCGTTGTCAGAATAAATAGTCAGAATAAATAGGTGGTATTTTGAGGGCTTCTGGGAAGCCCTTTTTATTTGCCGATAAAAATAATTTTATCGCGAGCCCCGAGTGCGTCAGGGATCGAGCCATCGCGGCGGATTTACTTTCTACGGTGCTTGCGCTAGAATCACAACGGTTTTCATTAAAAAATAATTGTCTTTCAATAAAGATAATTCATATCTATCCACTGGCTCTCGCGAGCCAACAATCCAAAAAAGGAGGATCGTGATGATAAAATTAAAAGAGCTTTTGATAAAACTAGCACCGGAAGTGCGTAAGCACTACGAACAGCGCTTTATGTCGGATTACCCTTATCAATCAAAAGGAATTTTCGTGGCGATGTCGTTGCCGCATCTATTGATTGATCTCCTATTGTCACCGGAACCGAGAGCCGTCCATTTGAAAAAAAGGGGAATAGATTGGCCAGAAGCTGAGCAGTTTCTTGACGGGCATGCCAGGAGCGTTGTTTTGCAAGGTGCACTCAAAAATGCGGTTCGTATTGAGGCCGTCATAGAGGACGAGGCGCCGCAAATTTGGAGATTAAAAATAAAATTCTTCGAGCAGAAAAAACAGTGCGGGTTGGATCTTTGTCTATATATAGACAAAGATATCGGGGTTGTCTTCTCGGGAGGTATAACCCTCCATTAGGGTTAATGTATGAAAATTTGCTTTATCGGAGTAATCATTCTTGATTGCTCCGTTTTTATTATCTTTTTGCGCCGTCACCCGGGCGATTTGACATATTTATAATATGGGTGTATAATATCAAACAGAACATTAAGAAGTAAATAGGAGATATCTCCTTGTTGTTTAGTTGCTTCGCCTAGGCTGTCTTTGTAAAACATAAAAGACAACCTGAGAGAAGTAACTAAATTATTTTTAACTCAAGGAGAAAGTAATGAAAAAGGTATCGTTGTCTGTTAGTATTTTTTTGGGCGTGATTCTTGTTTTTTATTATTTAACCAACGAATTTCCTCCCGAGATGCATTATCAGGGAACCATCTCCTGGGGGGACCATGATTCCCTTAGGGTAGACATTGCGGAAAGAGGGAACTCTATAACAACCTCCCTGATTCCTGCAGGACAGGATGGGGATGTTAAGATTATTGGTACGACCCAGGCGCAGGCTTGGCAAGGAGGAAGATGTAAGTGGGGCGTGACGATAACGGGGAGGAAGGGAGTTCTCGTGGAGTATCTTCCTGACTGTGACAGAGAGGAGGTTTTCGACGCCGCGAAAGTGTATCTGAACGCGGCGATGAGGGAAGTTTACAACCCTCATCATCGGGTTAATGACTAGGGCCGGTATTTTGAAGCCATTTTACTTATTATAAGTGGCTTCTTTTTTTATCTGACATTGTGAACCCATTTGTTTACTCAATTAATTGGGTGGATATTTTTTCAACTCTTCCACGATCTTTTTGACCTCGCTCGCATTTTCGGCTGCCATCAGCTTGATGCGTAATTCTTTCGCATCATCGAAGCCCGATATGTAGGCTTTAAAATGTTTTTTCATAACATCGAAATTTTTAAGGCGGCTTTCCGTGTCGTTGCTGTGATATAGTTTCTCGAAAAGTTCCGTGTGGACAACCATGCGGTCAAGTTTTTCCTGAATGGTCGGAGTTCTTTCCGAGAAGAACCATGGATTTCCGAATATGCCGCGACCGATCATCGCGCCGTCAAGACTTCCGGCGGCGATTTTTGTTCGTGCATCATCGAGTGACGCGATGTCACCATTGCCAAGGATAAGGGTATCGGGAGCATGGCGGTTCCGAAGTGCGGCGATCTCCGACGCGAGATTCCAGTGCGCCGCCACGTCCGACATTTCGTTGCGCGTGCGGAGATGGACGGTGAGCGCGGCAAGATGTTCTTCAAGAAGCACAGGAAGCCATTCTGGAATTTCATTTTTTGCATAACCGATGCGGGTTTTGACGGAGACCGGCAATTCTTTCGCGCCGCGCTTTGTTGCCTGAACGATCTCTTTCGCAAGCGATGGATTTTTGATGAGGGCAGCGCCGGCACCCTGTTTTTCGACGTCTCTATCGGGACATCCCATGTTGATGTCGATGCCGTCGAATCCGAGTTCCCGTATGATGGCCGCCGCTTGTTCAAATTGCTCCGGCTTTGCACCGAAGACTTGGGCGACAATCGGATGTTCGGCCTCGCCATACCACAGATCGACAAGCACCTTTTCCCTTCCTCTTGAAAGCAGGGCTTCCACTGAAACAAATTCCGTCCAGAAGACATCCGGTTTCCCGCATTCGGCGAACATGCGTCGAAACGCCGCGTCGGTGACGTTCGCCATGGGCGCATTCGCAAAGATCGGTTTCTTTAATTTATTCCAAAAGTTCCGAGCCATAATTTATCATTAGCATACTGGAATTTTTAAGAAAAGACATGTTTCTTTGAAAAATATTATTTTTTACGGTAAGCTTCATTCTGTCGTCTTCGATCTAGTCAAGGATCAATGCTTTTTAAAAAACTGAAAGCGTAGATCTCTGCCTTGGTTCGGCCATGCTCACCGCGAGTCGCTGGGGCGACAAAATCTATGATAGAATTTTCTATTTTAAAGAAGTCAAAAAAGAGTAAGGCGCGGTTCGGCGTTTTAAAAACACCGCACGGGGAAATCGAAACACCGGCGTTCGTTGGCGTTGCGACGAACGCGACAATCAAGGCTTTGCGGAACGATGAGGTTGTGAAAACGAATACGCAGATCCTTATTTCGAACACGTATCATTTGCATATTGCCCCGGGTGAGGAAATTTTGAAAATGGCGGGCGGTATCAATAAGTTTATGGATTGGCCGCGGCCGACCATGACCGACTCGGGCGGGTTCCAGGTATTCAGCTTGGGATTCGGCCGCGATCTCGGTGTTGGAAAAGTTTCCAAATCTTTTTCTGGAAAAATAGAGCGGCTCGTCGAAAAGAATACCCAGCCGAACCACGTAAAAATCACGAATGAAGGAGTTTTTTTCAGATCGCCGCTTTCGGGAAAGGAAATGTTTCTTGGGCCGAAAGAATCAATTGGCATCCAGGAAAAAATTGGCGCGGATATTATTTTTGCCTTTGACGAATGCACGCCGCCGGGTGCGACGCGCCAGTATATTGTGATATCAAGCGAACGCACGCATCGTTGGGCCGCGGAATGCCTGAAAGCAAAAAAATCGAAGCAGGCATTATACGGTATCGTGCAGGGATCGCATTTCAAGGATTTGCGGCAGGAAAGTGCGCGGATTATCGGTAAGATGGATTTCGACGGTTTTGGCATTGGCGGGGATTTGGGTGAATCAAAAATCGGAACCCGTGCCGTTCTGAACTGGACATTGCCGTTCCTCGATGAGAAGAAGCCGCGCCATCTTTTGGGCATCGGCCACATCGAAGACATAGAACTTATTATCAAGCAGGGTGTGGATACGTTCGATTGCACGGTGCCGACGCACTACGCACGGCGGGGGGTTGCATTCACGAGCGGGGGACGCATTGATTTTACGAAGTCGGCATTATTGAACGACAAGGAACCCGTCGATCCGAAATGCGATTGCCTCGTCTGTGCGAATTACCGCCGAAACTACATCACGCATCTCGTTCGCGCACAGGAGATCACGGGCGGCGCACTTCTCACATTCCATAATCTGTATTTTTTCAATGCATATGTGGCAAGGATACGGGCAAAGATAAGGAGAGGGACGCTGTAAGCTCGACGGAGAACAAAAATCCTGTTTGCGCACTGATGTCTCCGTGAGACGGCGAGGCACTCCATTCTTACATTCTTAAGAACATAAGAATGGATTTGAATCTCGGCCGGTGATCTTCATTTCGCAAAGTCGAAACGAAGCAGGTGGCTTTGAGGATTGACCAGGTAGAATGCGTTGGTCTCGGAATCGTACTGCGCCGCTGTGCCGGAGGATATCGTCGTGAAATTTGCGAGACCGGAGTCTTCGACGTCGAGAAAGGCGATGTGATCGGAGTAGCTTATGAAAAGATGGTCGTTATCGCGATACCACGTTGCGGTTTGCGCATTGTTCATGTCTGGCAGGTTGAAACGATAATATCCTTCAGGATCGCCCGGCGTGAATATCTCCAAGCTGTTGGCTTCGAGCGCCGCAATCCGCGAACCATCCGCCGTAGCGCTGAAGCTTTCTACGGCGTCGGCGGTCTTTTGCAAGTCCTGCTGGTTTATGTCGTAAAGATAGAACGAACCGTTGTTCGCAAGGATGCCGAGCAGGCTCCCCGTTATCCAATGCAATTCCCTTGCGGAAGTTTCGAGGGCAATGGTGGTCGAAGTGACGGTCCCGGACGAGAGGTCGTAGAAATAAAGAGAAGAAGAACTTGTTTGATGTGCGGAACTGATCCATGCAATTGTATCCGGCGCAACGGCGAGCGTTTTTGCGATGGCCTGTCCCTGTTGCGCCGCGCCGATTTCGGTGCTGGTTCCATGAACCATGTCGAACATTTCCACTTTTTCCGGACTCGCCGCGAAAACGGTTGCGTCGATGAAGGGATCAAAAAAAATATTCGGGGGAGTGGCCGTACTGAATCCCGCTTTTACGAGGATGTTCGAGAGATTGGTGACAGTATCCGTCTGCGTGTCCGCAAATTCGTATGTTCCTTGCGTTGTCCGAAAGATGACGGATTGCAGATCGGGCGATGCGGCGACCAATGTTCCGAAGCCGATTACTTTTCCATCGAACGTGATTTTCTCGCCGGACGTTTCAAGCAAGATATCATCCTGAGATTCTCTGAAATCCACAACAGTGCTGGTTGCTGCGCTCACAGGGTCCGCGGGAACAAGGACGGCATATTTGTGGTTGGCAACCAAGGACGGTGCCACGGCAACGTTCTCATGCCAATCAACATAGCCGGGCGAGGTGAGGTCGAGGAGGTAGTTTTTCGGAAAAAGATCGGAAACAAGCGTCCCGTTGCTCAGAAATCCCGATTGATTTTCGACCGCCTTCCCGTTCAAAAAAATATTGGCATCCTCGGGGTAGGAACGCACATAGATACCGCCTACCTTACTGATGCGGAAACTCGGAAAATCCATACGCCAGCCCTGCGCAAAGAGCACGACACCGGTTCCGAGCGCGAGGAAGAGAAGAAAAAGCACATAAAAAAGAGCCCTACGGCTATTGTGCGACATGGACATATTATAAAACATTCCCTTTTATTTTAAAAGATCTTGCGGTCTTCGTGGCCATGGTATAATGGATACAGATCCCTCATGATCTCAGATCAAATAATTTTAAAAGGGAGGGTATAAATCTCCGCGATCCGTGGATTGCGGTTGCACCCACCCACTTAGTTTCGTTGCTAGAGATCAAAATGGGGTCTAACCAAACAATCGGCGTATGCCGATTGTTTGGTTCTCCTTGTATTAACGGAGAGATCCCGTTCTTTCGAAACATCGCGGAACTGAAGTTTTCTTAACCATTAACGGAGAGTTTCTTTTCTGGAAGATTAATCCAAGTGAGATAAACAAACACCGTTCCGAGGGGTTCGTCTTCGCATACCCTCGGAACGGTGTTTGTTTATCTATCTTATCTTCCTGAAAACTGGAAACTCGGAGTTGTCGGGCCGCCGGTAATCGGAACCGGGCTTCACCCACCCCATGGGCGTGTACTACCACTATACGACGGCCCGCCTACCACTTAGCCGTAAAATGATACCACTAAAAAAACGAACCAGTAAAGTTCGTTTTTTATACCGTCGCTTTTACTGTTTTTGTTCGTACTGGTTTGTGCTGGGTCTTGATGCAATTCGTACACATTTTCACCCTTCTGCCTTCAACCTTACCCCACTGGAGATTGGGATATTTTCGGGTCCAGTTCACGGGATTATAGTGGGCACGAAGCAGGCGGCGAGCACCGCCCATCTGGGATCCTTTGTTGCAGACGGCACACTGTTTCATGGGGAAGAGTATACTTCGAAGCGGATTTTTTGGCAAGCTTTGCCGGTCGAGACCGCCTTTAATCAAAGTTTACCTTTAGTTTCTTTGATTTTTTCTTATTCACTTTAGGAAGGCGGACCGTGAGAATGCCATTTTTGAATGTAACATTCGCGCCATCGGGATCGACTTCCTGGGGGAGGATGATAGAGCGCGCGAAGCGGCCCCAGTAACATTCCTGATAAAGATAGTCTTCTTCGCTCACCTCTTTTTCGCGGTGCCGCGAACCGCGGATCGAGATCGAATCGGCGGTCACCTGGATGTCGATATCTTCCGGCCGAACGCCGGCGATCGCCGACTCGACGACGATGTCGTTCGCGGTCTGATAAACATCCACGGTCAGCTGGCCTTCCGGCTCGCTGTCGTCCCATGCAGCAACGGAAGCTTTCGATTCGATGATCTTCGGCTTGGCGCTTACGGTTTTCGGCTTGGCGGGCGGCACGGCCGCGTCGGTAGCGGCCTTGGTAAGTTCAACTTCGTACTGTTCGCCGTCATCGTCGAAATCCGATTTTGCCCCGGCGAGCTCTTTAAAAAATTTTTCTTCTGAAGCGTCCATAAGTTTTTTTATTATGCCATCATCCCGTTCGTCTGCCGCCGTTCCGCCGCGATGGGATAAGGCGAAGAGTTTTACGAGAAACCTCGGCGATCTTTTGCGGGACTCAGGATGAAGATTCTTTTTTCGACGATGGTAAAGATATTCTTAGTTTTTCAAAATCATTCAACACGAAAAACCCGAGGAGTGTTAGGAACACAAGCGCATAAGCGATGCTTCCACAACTTAGTATAAGCAAATTGAAAAAAGTGTGCAACGCAGTGGCAATGACAAGGCCCAGCGTGAGATAGGATATCGCCTTGCGCCGCAAGATGCCGAGCGCCCAGTAGTAACCGACAATTCCGGCGGTGAGGGAGTGGAGCAGTGTGGCGCCTACAAAACGGAGAGAGAGGGCGAGAGCGATGCTTGTAGCGAAGGAACCTATCGTCCCCGCGCCGCGGATAGCGAACCAGAAATTCGCCAGCGCACCGATGTTCTCGAGCGTTGCGAAGCCGAGTGCCGCCACAATGAGATAGATCATGAGGTCGACCGGATTTCTTGCGATGCGGCTCTTGCCGATTGCGAGATATGCGGCGAAGAACTTCACCACCTCCTCGATGAGGGCGAACACGGCAAGCGCTATGAGCGAGAACCCCCCGATGCCGATGCTTGGCGTGGCGGCCTGAAAAAGACTTTCCAGGATAACGGCGACGAGCCCGAATGCGATACCCGAGACGAACGTGATCACGATAAGCCGTTTCGGCTCAGGATGGGTCTCTTCCTCTTTGACATAAAAAACGAGCCACGCGAATCCCGGAAGGAATCCAAGAAAAAGTGAAAGGATAACCATGGCCTTATTTTAACATAAATTCATCCGCCATTCGCCCGGGAGGCGGCATGACAAACGGCAAGCCACTCTCTATACTGTATTCTATGGACAAACAGGCAGAGCTAAAAAAGCTTGAAGAGGAAATTATGGCGGATGCTGCCCTGCCGCTCCGCGAGTCAAACCTTGTTTTCGGCGAAGGGAACATAGACTGTGATGTGATGTTTATCGGCGAAGCGCCAGGCCAGAACGAAGATCGCCTGAAGCGGCCGTTCGTCGGGCGCGGCGGCCAGCTCCTTGATCGCATGATTCAAAGCATCGGCTGGCAGCGCCCGGACGTCTATATCACAAATATCGTCAAGCGTCGGCCGCCAGAAAACCGCGATCCAACCCCGGAAGAGATAGCCGCCTACCGGCCGTATCTGGCGCGCCAGATCAAGATCATCGATCCCAAGGTGATTGTGACGCTCGGCAGATTTTCGATGAACTATTTTTTGCCGATGGCAAAGATCATGCGCGATCGGGGACGCGGGTTCTTGGTGGATGGTTATCTCATATTTCCTGTTTTGCATCCGGCCGCTGCGTTGCGGTCGACTGAAATGATGAAGGCACTCGAAGAAGATTTCAAGAAATTGCCGGCGGTCGTCCGTGGCGAGGTAACGGCCGAGATCCCGCCGTCCGTGGTCATTGCACCGGCCCGGGAGGCGAAGAAACCGGAGAAGCCGAAACAGCAGCCGCTGTTCTAGCCGTTCTGAACGAAGCGAGGAATCTTTTCGGAGATAACTTAAAGAGAGGATTCTTCGGCTTCGCCTCAGAATGACAAGCCTCCCACAGGTCGGTATTGTCATTTTATCGTGCTACAATAAAAGTATGGATGATTTCGCCCTTGGCTATCTTCTACACCGGTTTTTTTACCGTATCTTCGATTTTTTCCGGCACTGGTACGTGGGCGGTTCGCGGTCGATCGCGCATACCTTCATTTCAACGCTCGAGAACATCGATCGGTCGTTTGCCGTCAAAATAACCCTCGAACATTTTTTTGAGCCGCTCTACAAGGATTATTCGGTAGTTGGCAGAATTCTCGGCATCATCTTCCGTTCCGTCCGCGTTGTCCTTGGCGGGGCGGTCTATGCGATCGTTACGATCCTCTTTGCTGGTGCATATGCGATCTGGGTCATAATCCCTCCCGCGCTTCTTTTCTTTTCCCTGTGGAAAATATAACTATGGACAAGCCTCTCCCTCAAAATTCTCTGGCGGACGTCACGCTCGTTTTTGACGACCCGCGGTTCAGGATGACCATAGGCGGACGGTTGCTCGCGCGCATTGTTGCCTACATTTTTTACGTTTTTCTCGTTGCCGCCACGGTGACGCTTTTTATTTCCGGCGTCCAGCGTTTTGCGATCTTTGGCGTTCTGCTTTTGCTTTTTCTTCTGGATCGGCTGATGCATCGAACCCAAGGCGATACGCCGATTTCGGCAATGCGCCGCACCGGGACCCTGAATATTGCACCCCTGTTCGGCAGCATCGCTTTTTCCGTCCTTGAGCGGGCATTTGATCGAAGCTTGCTGGCCAAGCAGAATTTTTATCTTGAGGTGACAAGCCGAATACTGGAAGTCCCCGGCATTTCCGAAGGTCTGCGCCGTCTCGACGTGCCGCCGGAAGAGTTCAAGGACAAGCTTCACGATTTTCTCGTAAAGAGCCGCTCATCCGAGATTTCCCAGGATGACAAAAAATCACTGGTGGCGTCGGTCGGCACGCTCGCAACGCTCGCCTTCAAAGAAGCGGTTTCGGCGGGGCACAGTTTCGTTGAGCCGTCGGATCTTTTTGCGGCGCTTGTTTCCGTGAGGGACGGGTTCACGGATCGGCTTTTCAATCTTTTTACTATCGAGTCCGGCGATCTGAAACGTGCCCTTATTTTAAGCTCTGCGGCGCGTGAGATCGGCCGGTTGCCCCGGGCGCTTGATGGGTTTGCGCCGATTCTGCGGCGGGGGATCCGCCATCGCGTGATCAACCGGGCGTGGACGTCGCGGCCGACGCCGATGCTCGACCGTTACGGCACTGATTTTACCGACCTTGCGCGGAAATCGCAGGCCGGGTTTCTGATAGGGCATGCTGAAGAATACGAAAAGCTGGTCGAAGTGCTGGCGCGGCCGACGAATCCGAACGCGATTTTGGTGGGAGAGGCCGGTGTCGGAAAGGAAACGCTGATTGAGCATCTCGCGTTCATGCTGGTCAAGGACGAAGTGCCCAAGATGCTCTTTGATAAGCGTTTGGTTTCGATTGAACTGCAGAATCTGATCGCGGGCGGCACATCCGAGGAGTTCGGGATGCGTATTGCGAAAATCGCCGAGGAGATCATTGCTGCGGGAAATATCATCCTCTATATTCCCGATATCCACAATCTGGTGAAGTCTTCGAGTACCGCGTATCTTTCGGCTGCCGATGCTCTGATGCCGATCGTGAAGAGCAATGCGTTTCCGGTTCTTGGCACTTCGTATCCGCGCGAATTTAAACAACTTATCGAGCCGAGGAGTGATTTCGTGGGAGCGTTCGAAGTTATCCCAGTGAACGAGATCAGCGTTCCGGAGGCGGAGACCGTGCTGGCCTATGAAAGCCTGATCCTCGAGAGAAAAAATCATATTACGATCAGTTTTGGCGCCATCAAGCGTGCGACCGTGCTCGCAAAGAGATATTTTACGGATAAATTGTTGCCGTCCAGCGCAGAAGAACTGCTGAAGAGCACTCTCGTGGCGGCTGAGGGTCGCGGTGAAAAAACGCTTGGGCCGGATCTGGTTACGTCAGTCGCCGAGGCGAAGGTGCATATTCCGTTGCATGATGCAGATAAAGATGAGGCTGAAAAATTGCTCCATATGGAGGATATTGTTCATCAGCGCCTGATTGGCCAGGATGAGGCGGTCGCGGCGGTGGCGGAGGCCCTGCGGGAATATCGAAGCGGCCTCGCGCGGCAGGGAGGTCCCATTGCAAGCTTTCTCTTTGTGGGGCCGACCGGTGTCGGGAAGACCGAACTCGCAAAGATTCTCGCCGATATTCAATTCGGTTCGGATAAGATGATGGTCCGTTTCGATATGACAGAATATCAAGATAAGGAGAGCTTTGTCCGCTTCATTGGTTCGCCCGACGGCAAGACGAACGGAGCTTTGACCGAAGCGATCCGGGAAAAGCCTTACAGCCTGGTGCTGCTCGATGAGTTCGAAAAAGCATTCCCCGATATTCTGAATCTTTTCCTCCAGGTTTTTGATGATGGCCGACTGACCGACAATCTTGGCCGTACGGTTGATTTTACCAACACTATTATTATTGCGACATCAAATGCCCATTCGGATATCATCAACGAGGCCTTGAGTAAGGGTGAGGGGATGGCGGAGATCTCGGATTATTTGAAAACCCGTCTGGCGGATATTTTCAAGCCGGAACTTTTGAACCGATTTTCCAAGATCGTGGTGTTTCGCGACCTGTCGCCCGCAGATCTCCAAAAGATCGTTAGGCTGAATCTCGGCGATCTTGCCGATCTCGCGAAGGCGCAGGGTATTTTCCTCGATTTCGATCCTTCCGCGATCTCAGAGATTGTGAAGCTAGGCTATGACCCGGCCTTTGGCGCGCGGCCGCTCCGGCGGACGATTGACGAGAAAATAAAAGCGCCATTATCGTCGGCACTACTCAGCAAGACCATTGCAAAGGGTGATAGGGTGAAGCTTGTCTATGAAAATGACGTCTTCACCTTCGTACCGGTAAAATGAAACTTCTTTTTGTTGCTCGCGTTTTTTCTGTCACGCTGAGCGATGCGAAGCATCTTTTCTTTGGTTTTATGTAGCAGAAAGGATTCTTCGTCCCGTTTGAGACGGGACTCAGAATGACAGATCCATTCGTCATCCTAAGTGTAGCAAAGGATCCTTTCTTTATTTTTCCTTCATCAGATCAGTAAATGTCGGATTCAGGTTTTTTATCAGTGTAATTTTCTTTTTTCTTGTCCATCCCTTGATTTTCTTTTCCGCAGCTATGGCCGTCGTTGGGTCGGGAAATATCTCATACCAAACAATTTTTACGATATGGTATCTTTGCGTACAACCATTCTCGCCACGAGAAATATGCTCTTCGGCCCTTCGTCGGATGTCGTTCGTTATGCCGACGTAAAATACCGTGTTGTGAATATTCGTCATGATGTAGGTGCAATAGATTTTATTCATGACCATAGTATGCCAGGTACGAATTAAATTTTCTTTAATTAAAGAGAGTGTCATTCTGAACGAAGTGAAGAATCCTTTCTGTCGTCTTGAGTCCCGCGAGGGATCATTTTTTGATGCTTTTGCGTCCTTGCCTTTTCTTTTTTGCCGCATTATACTCTGTGCTATGTTTGAATCCGGCAAAAGGGGGAATGCGGCAAAAAAGGCATATGAAATTGCCTATGCGTTGTTTCGTATATCAACAAAAATTAGTGAATCAAGCATTAAGGAAAAGATCGAATCCCATGCTATCGATCTCTTGATTTCGGTAAATAGCGAAGAATACGGCAATGCAGCAAAATCTATTGCCGCGATAGATGCGCTCGTAAAATTTGCGGTAGATCTAAATTTCATCAGCCTCCCGAACGGTGACGTCCTTCTGCGGGAGATTTCTGCGATGCATGAGGTCGTTATTGAATGTCTCGATAAGAGTGACGACGTCGACGTTTCGAAATTCTTTTCCAAACCAAAAGATCCTATTGTAAAGGACGTCACTTCCTTGTCCTCATCGATTGTTCATTCACGTCAGGCAACCATTGTTCATGAGGCCGGAGTACCTTCACCATCTTCTTCTGTCATACCGATGGCCCGCGGTGAGCGCAATCGAACCGAAGCCGGTATCCAGGGAGAAAAAAAACTGGATACTGTTTTTAGTTCGACCGCGTCCGCCACAAATCAGCGGAATGACAGCAAAGAGGAGAACAGTAAGATTCAATCCGGCAATCCGGCAATTGCCATCAGATCCGGAAATCGGCAGATTGCTATTTTGGATAAAATCCGGCAATCCGGCAATTGCAAATTAAAGGAGATACAAGATATTTTGCCGGATTGCAGCGAACGTACGATTCGCTATGATCTTGAAGAACTTATCGAACGCGATCTCATAGAACGTATTGGTGCTGGGGGTCCTGCCGTCTCTTATCGAATCCGGCAAATTGCGTGAAAATGGCAATCCGGCAATTGCCGGATTATCCCTTTTATCCTAGCAACTATTATTTTTTTGACATGGCTTTTCTTGTCATACCGGCGAAAGCCGGTATCCAGTTTTTTGGGAAGCAGAACATGCCTGGGCCCCGTTTTCCAACGGGGCGACAAAAAACTTTCAGTAACCTTTCTTCTTGCCGTTTCGTTGTATCTCGTGCATAGTCGAGGTGCTTTGCGATCTTGCGAAACCTTTCGGCTGAGAGTATAGTATAAGTGTTGACGGTTCGGAGTGAGGCCGAACTAAAAATTGCTTATCAGTGTTTGTTCCGGCGGGAGCCGGAATTCTGGGCAAATTTTTAGTTGATCTCGCTTGAACCAAAGCGAGTTTTTTTATATCACAATCGATCCCTCTTCTGCCTTTCTCTTTATTCGTGAAACCTCACGTCGCGGGTAAAGCGGACAGGCATAAGCGGTCCTGAAAAAAATGGGTGAAATTCCCTTCTGCCGTTTCCTTCAAAAAGCGACGACAGGAAAAAAGGTCGACGACACTTGTATCCACTAACGGATACGGAGGTCGAACGATAAAGAAAATTAATTAAATTAAAAAATGAGTAAAAAATTGGTTTCGGCAGCCCTCACGGCCACCACTTTATTGTGGGCCGTCGGTGTTGCTGCCCTTCCTGTGGCGAATGCCCAGACTTCGTCATCTACGGCCTCATTGCAGGCTGAGATTGCGTCTCTGCTCGCCCAGATCGCCCAATTGCAGTCTCAGATGGGAACGTCGTCAACGAGTTCCACGACGACATCTTCGTACTCTTTCTCCAAGGACCTCACCCTCGGTTCGAAAGGTGCTGATGTTACCGTGCTCCAGCAGCTCTTGATCAACAAGGGCGACTTGACGGCAGTGTCCGCTCCGACTGGTTATTTTGGCACTGCGACGCAAGCCGCATTGGCGAAGTTCCAGACCGCGAACGCCATCTCGCCTGCAGCGGGCTACTTTGGTCCTAAGACCAGAGCGTTTGTGAATTCTATGACGGTCGGTACGTCAACCACGACGACCACGACCACGGGTACGCAGACCACGACCACGACCACGGGTACGCAGACCACGACGAGTGTCGCTGCTCCGGCAACGGGTCTCGCGGTCAGTGTCGCTTCGGATAATCCGGCGACAGGTTCGATCATCAGCTCCGGTAGCACCGGCGGCGGATCGGCGGCTCGCGTTCCGGTTCTCGGCGTGAATTTCACGGCGGGTAACTCTGGCGCGGTCACGATCTCTGATGTGAAGGTTCATAAAGTTGGCGTCTTGTCCGACAGTTCGGTCTCTGGCGCATACTTGGTCCAGAACGGCCAGGTTGTTGCCCAGTACAACTCGATCAACTCGGGTGTGATCGACTTCTCGGGCCTCCAGCTTTCAATTCCGGCCGGTCAGACCCTGGATCTCCAGGTCGCGATCGATCCGGCAGCCGGCCTCCAGCCTGGCAATACGGTTAGCTTCTCGATGAATGCCGCGTCAGACGTTACGGCGTTTGATGTGAACAATAATTCGATTACGCCGGCCGGTAGTTTCCCGATCAACGGTAATGTCTTTACCGTTACGTCCGTGACAAATCCGTCGCTTGCTTCTTTGGCCATCGGTTCAACATCGATCGCTACGCAGGTTACGGCTGGCACGCAGGGAAACATTGTTGGTGCCTGGAACTTCAACGTCGGCAACAACCGGGTGTACTTGGAGGGCATCTCCTTCCACGTTATCGGTTCCGCCAATAAGGGCGATCTCCGCAACGTGAAGTTGGTGGTCAACGGTACGCAGGCTGGCGCCACGCTTCCGACGGTTCCGGCGAACGGTATCGCATACTTCAATATGTCGACATCGTCTGCCAGTTTGAACACGGGTTCGAACAACGTTCAGGTCTTCGCGGATGTGATGGGCTCTCCGAGCTACAACTTCCAGTTCGAAGTCTTGAATTCGTATGACGTTCTCGCGATCGACAGTCAGTACAATGTACCGATTGCCGTCACAAACCGCTATCCTGCCACTACCGCTCCGTATACCACGGGCGTTGGTACTCAGGTATCGATCCAGACGGGTACGATCACGACCTCGCAGGATTCGGCAACCCCGACGGGTAACGTCGCGGTCGGCCAGTCTGGCGTTACACTCGCGAAGTTCGATATCTATGCTGGCGGCGAAGCGGTCAAGATCGAATATCTTGACTTCTCACTCGCCTTCCAAGGGGTGTCGGCTACTACCAGTATCGCCAACGAGATCCGGAACGTTCAGTTGACGGATGATGCGGGCGGTCAGGTGGGTACAACCATCAATACGCCTCCGTCCGGTAACACATGTACAGTCGCCGCGAGCAGTCAGAATGGGACAGGTCTTGGTACTGGTCTTACCAGCCTGAATTTGAATCCAGGTTCTGATGTGTACGGTGATTGTTTCGGAACATCGAGTTCCAACATCAATTATGTTGTTCCGGCGAACACGACCCGGGTGTTGTCCCTCAAGGCTGACATCCAGTCGGCTGCGAACTTCAGCAATGTTACCGCTTCGCTCCTCGGAGAAAACGGCAACTTGCAGGGCCTGACCTCGAGCCAGAGCGGCTCCTCGTCCGGCGCTTCGGGCAGTGCGTTGTCCTTGACCCAGAGCTTGCTCGGGGTTTCCCAGAACAATGCTCTTGCAAGCCCGGTGAACGTTACGGCGAATTCTTCCCATGTGGAGATCGGTTCGTACAACTTCCAGGCTTCATCTGCAAGTGGCGTTCAGGTTAATACCCTGACCTTCACGATGGGTCAGCCTGTTGGTGGCGGTACGACCTCAACCTTCCAGAATGTGGGAGTTTGGGTGAATGGTACGCAGTTCGGAACCACGCAGGGTGTCGTCACGCCTGGACAGGCAGTCTCGTTCTCCGGCTCACCGTTTACGGTTCCTGCCGGCCAGAGCGTGAATGTCAATGTCTATGGTGACATTCTCTCGAGTGGTGTCAGCACGAACGGTGCGGCGACGACCTTGACCGGATGTTCCGGCACGGGTGTTACGTCGTACAACGCGATTACGTGCTCGTCGGCGAACAACAATGCGCCGGCCGGTCAGCAGGTGACAATCGCGGGTGCTTCGGCGATTTTGATCTCTTCCGACGGCTCGCAGCCTTCGGCTGGCCAGATCGTGATGGGCTCCACGGGTAATGTCTTGGCGATCTACCGCTTCACGGAAACGGCGAATGCGGAGAACGTGAAAGTTACCCAGTTGCCGGTTGTCGATGTGGTGACTCCGACCTCTTCCAAGGCATCGTTCAGCAATCTTACGTTGTGGAACGGTTCAACCTTGCTTGGCTCGGTTGGCACCCCGGCTACGACGACTGTTGGTTCCACCAGCACGACGTACCTCTACAACTTCCAGATTCAGGGTAATCCGATCGTTGTTCCTCAGGCGAACTCGATCTCGATCACTTTGAAGGGCGATGCTTCGCCGTACAGCGTGGGCGCGACGGATAATGGTACCAACCAGTTCATCATCGCGACCTCGACGACGGGCGTCCTCACGGCGCTTGGTCAGAGTTCGAACTTGGCGGCAACCCCGACGATCTCGGGAGCGGCCGGCAATTCTCAGACGGTTCTTCGCACGATCCTTACGCCGAGCGTGAACAACACGGTGGCGGACGGTTCGTACTTCACACCGTCGAACCATCAGTCAAGACAGACCTCGGATGACCTCGCTGAGATCAAACTCGCGACGAACAATTCCGGTGGAGCGATCCTGAGCCATCTCATGGTATCGTTCAGCGGTTCCTTGGCTTCGACGACCTTGCCGTTCTTGCAGAACGTCCAGTTACTCGATTCAAATGGTAACAACCTCGCTTCGGTTGATGGTGCGAAGCTTTCGACCTCGACCACGGGAACGGTAACCTACACGGGTACCACCACGGCGACCGGAACGGTAACGGTGTACATCAACGGACAGCCTATTTCGACGGCTAGCATCAACACGGGTTCCTCGTCTTCCTCGGTTGCCACTGCTGTCGTTACCGCAATCGGTACCGTCATTCCTGGCGTGACTGCTGCGGCTGGTAGCGGTGCTACTGCCGGCGTGGTGACTGTTACGGATTCACAGGGTGCGGTTTATCTCTCGGTTCCGGCCACAAGTGTGACGGGTATCACGGAGGTAGCCGCAGCTGGTGCTGGTGTGTCATGCTCATCGAGCGTAAGTACTTGCTATGTGACGTGGGTCATCCCAACGTCCACAGTGCAGGCCCAGATCTCAGCCGGTGGTACGGGACTCTTCAAGCTCCGCATCAACGACCAGGATGGCCAGCCTGCGGTGAACAATACTTCGCTCAGCTTGAGCGCGAGCATTCAGAACCCGAGCGACGTACAGTACTATGATTCATTGGATAGCCTCGCGAATCTCATCACGAGCGTCCCGTCGAACATAGTGCCGTTGAGCGTTGCTTCGTTCGCCTTGCCGTTGGGCAACTAACGACAAAGCTTATAATCCTTGCGTCGCTTGTGACCTCGCTTGGATAAGAAAAGCCCCGCCTCACGGCGGGGCTTTTCGGTGGCTGTCGGGCCATTTCGATGATGCCTGAGAATAGTTTCAATCAGCTTTACATGGGCTCATGCTATGCTTACAATTCCTTTTATGGAACGATTTATGCCTTTTCTGCGTACTACAAAGGTGAACAGGTGGATTGGAAGTTACAAGACCATATGAAAGATTTTTTCCGCCGACACAAAAGATTTGTTCAAGGAGCTGTTGTTTTGATTGCTGGTGTGGCGATTGGATACGGTATCGCGGTATTGGTGTTCAAAAAAACCAGCGATCAGGAGGAGTCATCCATACAGGAATTACGGCAGGGCGGATACCAGTTTGTCGATCCGTTGCTCGTCGCCAACCCTGTCAGCGAATCCACGCCATTTGAGAACAAGCTGAAACAGGGACTCTTCGATTCTCTGAATAACTCTAACGTATACACGACATCCGTTTATTTTCAGGAGCTCAATTCGGGCCAATGGGCCGGCATCAATACGAGCGATACGTACAATCCCGCCAGCCTCCTCAAGGTGCCGTACATGATCGCTTATCTGAAAGAGGCCGAAACAGACCCCGCGATCCTTTCGGAAAAACTTTTATATCAAACGGAACCGGCGGACGGCACCAGTACCGAGTTTGATACGCTAGTTCCGGACAGGGCGTATACCGTTGAGGAACTTCTCCAGGCGATGATCGAGGATTCGGACAATGGCGCGAAGTATACGCTCTTACAGCATATCGATCCTAATGTCGTTTTGAAAACATTCAACGATCTCGGGATTTCGGAGCCGAACGTTCCCGATTATACTATGTCAATCAAGCCTTACGCACGTTTCTTCAAAATTCTCTACAACGCAACCTACCTTAATGCGGACATGTCCGAATTGGCCATGGAGTTCCTGAACCAGGCAACGTTCAAGGATGGCATTGTCGGGGGAGTGCCCGCGGATGTTTCCGTTGCCCACAAATTCGGCCAGTATGCGGCATCCGGCGAAGGTGCCGACGCAACCAGTAGCTGGGAGCTGAGCGACTGCGGTGTCGTATATTACCCTAATGACCCCTATTTGTTGTGTGTTATGGCGAAAGGCGCAGCCCTCAATTCGCTGGAGCAGGTCATTCAGGAGGTTTCGAGGATCGCCTATGGCGAAGTCGACAGCCAGCAATAATATTTTCCCGGCCGTATCAAAGAAGGTTTCTCTCTGGAAAACGAAGCAGGGTTGACGGCACCGCTGTCTTTGCCGTATACTCTAACCCAATGTTGGCCATCAAATTACAGCGGATCGGAAAGAAGCATCAGCCGAGCTATCGGCTGGTTGTTGCACCGAAGCGGTCCAAGATGGCCGGCCCGCCGGTCGAGGATTTAGGTTCTTATAATACCTTCACCAAGAAGTCCACGATCAATAAAGAGAGGGTTTCCTACTGGTTTGGCGTCGGCGCCCAGCCGACCGTAACGGTCCATAATTTTCTCGTTAAAGAAGGTATCATCAAGGGCACCAAGATCGCAATCAAAATGAAGAAACCGGCGGCGGTCGCAGAGGCTGCTCCGGCAGAAGCGGTTTCGGCGGCACCGGCAGAATAAAATTTTATCTATTTTTATGGCAATTGAAGTACGAAAAAAAGAAGGGGAGCCTGGGAATTCGCTCTTGTACAGTTTTACCCGCCGCGTGAAGCGGAGCGGTATTCTGCGGGAAACGCGCGCCCGAAGATTTACGGCACGGCCGGTCAGCCGCAGAAAGCGTAAACTTTCCGCCATTCATCGCGCCGATAAGCGCGTTGAGTTGGAACGGCAGAAGAAGCTCGGCTTGGCATAAAAAAGAAGCACATCGTGCTTCTTTTTTATGCCCGTCACTCTGAGTTCTCTGAGGAACCTTGATTATCGTCCCGTTGCAGAACGGGATCCAAAATAAATCCAAAGTTCAATGTTGCGGTGAAATTAAACTTCAAACCTGGATTCCGGCTTTCGCCGGAACGACAAAGAAGGATATTTTACGGAATTCGACATGAGAGGTTTGTGCTATAATCATCCTATGCCACTTCTCGAAAGAATAACCGCCGATCTGAAGCTTGCCATGAAAAGCGGCGATCATGCCCGCGTGGATGTCCTGCGTTTTATTCTCGCCGGTCTTCAGGGCGCCGAGAAAGATAAGTATGCGAAAGCTCCCGGCGTGGCGCTCTCGGACGAGGAGGCGATTGCGGTATTGCAAAAGGAGGTGAAACGACGCAAAGAGGCGATTGAGCTTTTTCAAAAGGGAAATCGCGGGGACTTGGTGAGCAAGGAAGAGGCAGATCTCAAGATCATCGGGACTTACGTACCGAAAGAACTTTCTGCCGAAGAAATTGAAAAAGTAGTTGATGGCCTGAAGGGAAAAGGGGTTTTGGATTTTAATTCGCTCATGAGGGAATCGATGAAGGAATTGAAGGGCCGTGCGGACGGCAAGATCGTGGGAGAAATCGTGAAGAAAGCACTGGCGTCCTAAGCGCCACATTTGATTAAAAAATCATTAAAGAAATTTTGACCGCCGCAGGCGGCCCTTTTATTATGGGGATATGAAAAAGAAAATCACGCTCGAAACGTTGGCCGCCATGATGATGCGCGGATTTGCAGAGCTTAGGACAGAGTTTAAAGCAGGCATCGCAGAACTCCGCGCAGAGTTCAAAGCAGATATAGCTGAACTTAGGATGGAACTCAAAGCGGAGATTTCCGGAGTGAAGGATTCTCTGAGCGCCGATATTAATGCCCTTCGTGAGCGTATTGCACAGCTGGAGGTGCGGGTAGGTGAGTTGGAAGAAAAAATTGGCGTGTTGGGAGCAAGAATGGATGTGTCGGATGCTCGCATGGACAGATTAGAAATAAAA
Source organism: uncultured Candidatus Saccharibacteria bacterium (assembly GCA_964442965.1). Lineage (GTDB taxonomy): Bacteria > Patescibacteriota > Minisyncoccia > UBA6257 > 2-01-FULL-56-20 > CAJAQL01. The sequence goes on along the minus strand of CAYUBE010000019.1, from coordinate 186 downwards.
GTAAACGGCCTTGAGGCGAGAATGGAAGGCGGTTTCGACGCAATCATGTGTGAATTGCAGGATATTAAGAAACAAATGAAGACGATCGATAATCGTAAAGAAGTTGCCGATCTAGAACCCATCTCAAAAGCATCTCCAGCCCGCGTTGCGCGGGATTTTCTCACCTCACGAGGCGCGACGAGGAGA
>CAYUBE010000018.1:0-23048 GCA_964442965.1 uncultured Candidatus Saccharibacteria bacterium | reverse complement strand
GTCGAGTACCATTACAAGAACCAGAAAGTGTCACCGATGTACCCTTCCAGTACATGCCATTGACATATCTATAATATAGGTGTATACTATAGCCAGCATACTAAGAACTGAATATCGGGGATCTCTCCTTGAGAATTAGTTATTTTTATCCAGATCGGAACATAGGTTGTGGTTTGAATGAAAATAATTAATTCAATGATTTCAACTTAAGGAGAAAGAAAATGTCAAAAGAAAAAAATAAGTCTATGGCATGGTTTGCGATAATTGGTTTTTCGCTCCTCGCGGCCGCCATCATAATGTTAAATGCTATCCTTCATTATGCCACTTCTTCGGCTGAGGAGGCTACGCATCCGGTTGTCCAAGAAATGAAAACAATTGATGTGGGAACGATTCAGGGCCATCTTACGATCTTTAAAGGTACATCAATCGCAAAAATGGATGTCCTATGGAAGGATGACGCTGGCGTGGAAGAGAACATAAATGTTCTCGATACACGTAGCGTGCAGGTTCCTGAGGATCGTTTACCGGGAGGCAAAATCTACTTTTACCTGGTAGATGTTTGTCAATCGGGTACGCCATCACGTGGTCCGAACACCGTGAAGGTCGGTATTTATGAAAGCCCCGAAGGCGTCGCATTTGCCAAAAAAAATGGGGCGGTGGTAGTGCGAGATTTCATGTCAACCCCATCGAGCCACTGAATGCAACTATATGGTCACCAATAACATGGTGGCCATTTTTTATACATCCTAACTTCCACTTCCAGGCAAAATCGTTCGGATATAATCCACGCCCGCGCCAGTACGAAGTCATATTTCTTAAAAAGAAAAATTTGCGGTATGCGAAGTTTCTGGACAAAATAGTGGCCAGATCCGGGGGCCACAGGGTTCCACGCAGAAGTCGAAAATCAGCTCGACTTCTGCTCCACCCATGGTCAGATCTGGCCTACACCGCAGTGCTCCATCCTTGTCCAGGGAACATTGTTCCCCGAACCGAACACTTTGGCATATCCGACAGTTTATGCCAACCGATACCGTTGTCAAGCAGCACAAAAAAGGCAAGGCTACTTTAACAAATGACAACTTCATCAAAATCGTTCAGTGCCTTGACATCTCTACAGGGCGGGCGTTTAATCGTATCAGAATTTTTAAAGCCATTGGCATTTCTTCGAAAGGTAGTACGAGAAAAGAGGATGGCACAATATACCGGAGGATTGTAATGAGAAAAATAAAAAAAATCGTCAATGGTAAAATTGACGCAATATCGTCAATCTCTATACCATTGATACTAAAAATGTACGACGCCGTGCTCGCAAACTGCAAAAAAAAGAGGGGCGGCGCTGTATGCGCAGGCATACAGGACTTAGTGAACTGCCTGTCTTTCAAGACGGAAAAAGCAACGGCTTTTTCAATATCAATAGGCCTGCTCAAGCTATACCAATATTGTCAAAAAGAAGCCCACAGGAAACATTTTGACATCGTTGCGGAGATTATAGGGAGTCTTCGCGATACATGGGCGGAAAGACTCGCGGTAAGTATCAAACGGGGGAAACGAGCCAAGAGAAAGTAGCTTTTAAAAGCCGTTATACGTAACGGCTTTTTGCTTACCTAAAATAGGTGGCGCAGGCTATTTTATTCCTAGCGCCGCTTCGAGCGTGCCCTTGTCGAAACCGACGATGACTTTTTCATCCACCGTAATCACCGGCACGCCCATCTGATGGGTCTTATCAAACATTTCTTTCCGTGCTGCGGTATCGGCGGCGACATCATGCTCTTCGTAGGCAATATTATGCTCCGCAAAAAATTCCTTCGCCATTTTGCAGTAGACGCACGTCGGAGTTGAATAAATAGTAACTTTTGCCATAGTGGTTTATATTATTTTTTTTCTGTTTCGCGCCGCCCGGAAAGAATCCATGCATTCATCAAAACGAGCGCAATCCCGCAGAGAACACTACTCCATTTTATAAGAAAACTGTCCGAGAAACCAAGCACCCAAGGAGAGATGATGAGCCACGCGCCTATCACGATATCAATCCACCGTTCCGTCATAGTCTTTTTATTGTTCAGATAATTTTCTTTCTGCTATGAAATTTCCTCAGTTTCGTGCGAGGCAAGACGCGACGACGATGGAATCCTCGGAGAGGCTTTCGAGGAGAAGCAACGAAGCCGCAGCCGAAACTGTGAGAATTTCATTTTATTGGCCGCTTACCGCGTTCGCAATAGCTTGAAGAACTGCCGTTGAATCGGCGCCCGCCCCTGAACCGTCCGATTCAGTCACCATCTTGCCGTTCACAATCGTCGTCGGGGTTGAACCGACGCCTGCCGCAACGGCAGCGGCTTTTTCCGCGGCCACATCGCTCGCGTGTTGATTGCCGTCAAGACAAGAGGTAAAGCTCGCCGCGTTCAAGCCGACCTGATTTGCAAGTGATAAAAATTCTGTACGCGTGAAAAATCCATCATTCTCGGCGCTACTATTCTTGTTTTCATCGGCAATCTTCGCCGCATAGAGCGCGTCATGATAATCCCACAGCTTGCCCTGATCCTCCGCGCATTGCGCGGCATTTGCCGCGGCCGTCGACTCAGGGCCGAGAAACGGAAAATCGCGGAATACCATCTTCGCCTTTCCCGTATCTATATATTGGGATTTAATGAGCGGCTGGATCTGCGAGAAATAGCGCGTACAGAACGGACACTGATAATCGCCGTATTCGACGATCGTGACAGGTGCGTTCGCGTTACCGAGTGCGGCGTCACGCGGACCAAGCGTCATGAGGCTGGCAACCGTCGTGGTGGGTGTTTGAACAGCCACCGTACCGGGGGCAACGCCAGCGCTTCCTCCGTTTGAAGATCCACTATGATAAAAGACCGAAAACAGAATGGCGCCGCAGATCAAAACGGCCGCAACGACAATACTGATCGGCAAAAATTTATCGTTTGAAACCTTGGGCGTTTCCTTTTCCTCGCCCGCGACGAACTTTTTTTCTTCCTTATTGTTGTTATTCATGTAATCCATTGTACCAAACCGAAAAACCCGCGCAAGAGTTCTGGTTTTCCCGTTTTTTGGAAGATCCACAAGATATGAGTAATATGCCCGAAGGGGTTCGTCCTCGCATACCCTTCGGGCATATTACTCATATCTTGGAGATAAATCTTCCAGAAAAGAAAGCCTCCACTTGTTATTTGTTCTCTTTACCGACAGCTTCGCTTATGTGGCGATATCCGTCGCGGGCAAGAAGCTCAACGAGTTCTTTGTTTATCTTTTTCACCGTCGTGGGGCCGCCATAAATGAGGCCTGTAATAATCTGAACAAGCGACGCGCCTGCTTTTATTTTTTCATAGGCGTCTTCCGCCGTGAACACGCCGCCGAGGCCGATCAAAACATATTTCCCGCTCGTCTGGCGGTAAATATGGCGGATGAGGTTCGTTGAAAGCTCCTTTACGGGACCGCCCGAAATGCCGCCCTGTGGAAGCAGATTCAACCGGTTTGCAGGTGATTTGAGCCGCAAGGCATCGCGGCGCTTCGAAAGATTACCAACCACAAACCCGTCGACGAAAGGATACTTTTGGACAACGGCGAGAATTTCATCCACCTCATGGAACGTGCGGTCGTTCGAAATCTTCAGGAAAATCGGTCCGCGTTTTTTTTCTTTCAAAAAAGCAGATAAAAGATCGTCGAGCAGGCGCGGATCCTGGAAGAGGCACCCGTCCTGGGCATTCGGGCAGGAAATGTTGAGCGTCGCATACGCAAAATGATCGCCGAGCATCCGATAAGTCGCCACATAATCCTCCACCGATTTTTCTCCCTTGATATCCGCGCGGTTTGTCTTTGCGATATTGAGCCCCACGGGAATTTTGAACGGCATAAGACGCGGCAATTTTTTTGCGATGGCTTCTGCGCCGATATTCTTAAGCCCGTAATAAACGATGATCGAATGGTCGTCCGGCAAACGAACCAGACGGGTCCCCGGATTTCCGCCGTAAGGAAACTGCGTGACAGCGCCGACTTCCATAAATCCGAAACCACAGGACGGCATGATGTTCGTCAGCCGGACATCCTTATCGAATCCCGCGGCAAGCCCGATGGGATTTTTAAAATCGATGCCCGCAACCTTCGTTTCAAGCGATGGATGTTCGTAATTACAGATCAAGCTGACTAGCGATTTCCCTCCGGGAATATTGCCGAGCGCCTCGCCGATCCCCGTAAAAGAATCGTGCACAAACTCTGGATCGAAAAGAAACAAAAGAGGCTTGATAAAAGATTTATACATGAGAAACTGATTCAAGATTTAGGAATCGAGATTCAAGAAGAAATTATTCCTGAACCATAAATCCTGATTCTTAAATCCCTATTTCCCCGACACTGCGGGTGCGCTCGATGAGGCTTGCAAAAATGCCTGCAAACTTCCCGCAATGCTCGTGTCGCTCGGCCAATTCGAAAGGATTTTTTCTCCGGTAGCGGTCGTGCTTTCCACGTTGCCCTCGGCGCGATATACGTCGAACAGCCCGTAGAGTGACTGCGGCCGGTTTGGCCCGAGTTCCACGCCTTCTTCATAGTACTTTTGCGAATCCGCGAGGTACGCCGGATTTCCGGTATGGACGTACGCCATTTCATTAATCGCTCCCATCAGGTAGAGATCCTGCCCAAAGCTCATGCCCCGGCCGCGGGCGATGATCGGATCGTAATAGCTGTTCAGGAATGAGACGAGAACCGCAGTCGACGTCGGGTCGGCGCCCTGCGAGATGAAGCTCAGGATATTGTTCGCCGTATTCCTGACCAGCTCCTCCTGTCCGATCGGCGACGGATAATCGAGCGGAACGGAAAGCCGCGCCGTAAGATCATTCAGGGAATTGACGGGCGACGTCTGCAAGCTTTGAAGTGTGGCGATGAACATTTCCGCTTTCCGCATGGGGAAGTATGAGCCGTACGCCGCAACCGCGAGAATAAGAAGCGATGTCACAACGGCTATAACTTGTTTGGTGGTCCTCGTCATCGATTTATTTATGGGCTTCACTTTTCGCAACTTCAACATGACCCTTCTCGAAATAGAACGTCGCGAATGCCATGAAGAGGAAGAGGCAAAGATACATCGGGAAGACATCGAAAATGGCGACGCCCTGCCCAAGATACGCTACCGGTATTGCGAGAATGATTCCCGCAAGAACGATGCCGGCCGCCTTGCGGCGATGTGTTTTGAAAAATTCCCACGCGAACACGCCGAATATGCCGAGATAGCTCAGGAGCCCGATGATGCCGGTTTCCGAAAGGTAATCGAAATAGACGCTGTGCGCGCGGTCGAACCACGTTTCGGTATTTTGGCCAGGAACAAAGAATTTCGGATTGAAATGCGCATCATAGACCGCCGTGAAATTCTCCGGACCCCAGCCGAAAACCGGACGTTCAAGGAATCCCTGCCACGCTTCACCCCACACCCACAAACGCGTTTGCGCCGTCGGATCCGACAAACTCAACTGGAGGAGGCGCCCTTCGGGCAAGTTTTTAACGAAGGTGGTATTCCGCACTGCAAATAAACCTCCGCCAATGACAATAAAGACAGCGAGGAGAATACCGGACCATTTCCGCTCGAGGGACGTTCCCGCGAAGAAAAGATAGAGCAAAAATACGAAAGCGGCGAGAATCATACCGATGAACGCCCCGCGCGTCTGGCTCAGGAAGAAGAAAAAGAGAAAGATGACTATGAGCGCGCCGTAACTCCACGCGGTCATTTTAGTCGCACGCTTGTCCCGCCGCGCCATGATCCAGAGATATCCCGCGAAGAACATCGAAAACATGAGATAAGGGGCGACGTATGCCGGGTTGCCGAGTGATCCGTCGAACCGGCCATCGATCAACTTATGAATCCAATCTGATGGTATCGTAGTTCCCGCATAGGGACCGATAAAACCTGCGGTTCCAAAGTTTCCAAAGAGTCCGTAAATGATCATAAGACCGGCCGCGCACAGCGAAAATCCGAAAATACGCCGCCAATCCTTTTCTTCACGGAAAAGAAAGGCGAGCAAAAGGAAAAAAAGGTAATAGTGAATCATCTGGAAGCCGCCTTCGCCGCGCTCATAGTTTGACCAGAACGCCGCGTGCACATCGTTCGCAAAAAGACACGCGAGCAGGAACGCAACGACAAAGACCGTCACAGCCCGCACGAGCGGCTTTTTAAAAAGTTGCTTCAGGCGGCTTTTTATTTCACCATCGCGCGCCTCAAACGCCCACCAGAGCAAGACCGAAATGAGCGAAAGCTCAATGCTGAAACGGAAAAACCAATCCTTGCCGCCAATGAACGGGAAAAAGATCGAATCCATCACAATAACCACTGCGAAAACCGCGATGTAGAGATACCATTTCGCGATCCGTTCGAATGACTGCCCGAATGCCTTTGCCGTGATACCGAAAAGCGGTAATGCCGCTACTATCGTGAAGACTCCAGCGTGATTGAGAAGAGTGTCAGTCATAGACAATGGAATCAGTATAGCATAATGGAAAATGCAAGCAACAGGGGAAAATTCATGAATCGTGATTCAAGATTCATGAATCGTGAGACCTCCTATCGCGCGTACTCTACCGCCCTCATCTCGCGGATGACGTTTACTTTAATTTCGCCCGGATATTTCAATTCCGATTGCACGCGATCCGCGATCTCGCGCGCCATTTCGAGCGCACGGAAATCGTCTATCTTTTCCGGAATCACAAACACTCGCAATTCTCTGCCTGCCGAAATAGCGTAAGCGCTCTTTACGCCCGGGAAGCTAGTGGCGATCTTCTCGAGATCACCGAGCCGCTTGATATAATTCTCGATCGTGCCGCGCCGCGCGCCGGGCCGCGCCGCAGAGAGAACATCCGCCGCCGTGACCACATAAGCTTCCGCGCGCGCATACGGATAATCTTCGTGGTGCGATTGCATCGCCTCAATCACCTTTTCGCTCTGATTATATTTTCTCAATAATTTGATGCCAAGCTCCACGTGCGTTCCCTCGACCTCGTGGTCAATCGATTTACCGATATCATGGAGCAAGGCTCCGCGCTTCGCCACGTCCGCGTCGAGGCCAAGCTCGCGCGCCATCATTTCGGAAAGATAGGCCACCTCGATCGAATGCGTCAGCACGTTCTGGCCGAAGCTCGTCCGAAAATGAAGCCGCCCCAAAAGCTGGAGTAATTCTTTCGGCAGATCGAAAATGCCGAGGTCCTGCGCCGCCGCATCGCCGATCTCCTGAGTCCGTTTAACGAGTTCCGTTTTTGCCTCTTCCACTTTTTCCTCAATCTTCGCTGGCTGGATCCTGCCGTCCTTCACTAATTTCTCGAGCGCGAGCCGTGCCACCTCGCGGCGGTACGGATCAAACGATGAGATGATGATGCCGTCCGGAGCTTCATCAACCAAAAACTCGACACCGGTCGCGCGTTCGAGCGCGCGGATGTTGCGCCCTTCGCGGCCGATGATCTTTCCTTTCATGTCATCATCGCCGATCGGGAACACGGTCGTCGTAATGTCGGAAACATGCGACCGCGCGTACCGCTGAAGCGCCGTCGTGATGATGCCGATCGATTTCTTTTCGATCTCTTCGTGATTTTCACGATCGATCTTCTGGATCGTCTGCGCGAGATCCTGCGCACGCTCTTCCTTCACGCGGCGAAGAATCTGTTCCTGCGCCTCCTTTACGGAAAGCCCGGCAATTTCCTCAACCTTATGCTCCAACTCGCCTTCTTTTTTCGCTATGCCGTCCTCTTTCGTCCGCAAAGCGTCTTCCCGCGCGCGAACCGAACTCTCCTCGCGTGAAATATCGCCGGAGCGCTTATCGAGCAGTTCTTCCCGCGAGACCAATCTCGTTTCGATCGCGTCGAATTCTTTGCGGCGGTCGCGCTCCTCATTTTTCGCGTCAGCCAAAAACGCCGCAGCTTTTTCTTTCGCGTCGAGAATAATTTCTTTTGATTTTGTCTCCGCTTCGGAGAGGCGTTTTTCCGCCTGCTCTTCTACCGAACCGAGCCGCTTACCGACAATATGCCGACGACCGATGTATCCCACTCCGATACCGACCGCCAGAAAAACAACCGCAAGTAGTGCTGTTTCCATAGTGATAGAGAATCCCCGTTGTTTTCAATATTCGTTTCATTGCGAAAGTATGAAATTCGATAAGGGAAAATAATTTTATGACTTTTGTAGCTACCATCGTATCACGGAATCCGTTAAGAAGGCAAGGAATACGCATCTCTTGGTTTTCGGTGATCATATTTCAATTCCGACGGGGCAGTGGTCGGAACCTGTGACTGACGGCAAAATAAAGGCGTTTTTCAGTTTTGGGGCAAGAGCTTTTGAAACAAAAACGTAATCTATTCGCCAACCAGAGCCTCCCTCACGATATGTTCCGCCCGCGATAGATGCAGCATCCGCAAGACCAAGGAATGAGGACGAAGACGTATCCGATGCGATACGGCGAGGAGGAAATGACGCAGGTATTGCGGATGCTGAATCTATCCCCCTGGGTCGCGGTTCTAATGCCGGATCACTTCGTTGCTCCTTGGAGTCGTAGCTTATGCTACTGCCTCCTCGTCGCGCCTCGCGCTCCGGCGTTATCCCACGCAACGCGGGCTGGAACATATCGTGAGGGAGGCTCCGATTTCGCTCGCGGGCGTTCGCAAAATACGGCCACCAGGAATAGTGGCTTCCCTCTTTATGAAGCAAGCGGAAGCTATCGACGAAGCCGAGCGATTCTAATGTATCGATCTGTTTTCGCTCTTCCGGCGTAAACATCGTGTTGTTCTTGTTTTCCTTCGGCCGTGCAAGATCTATTTCTTCATGCGCAATATTGAAATCCCCCGCCAGGATAACATTCTTTTTCTTGATGCTCTTTAAATATTCGAAAAGGTGCCGGTAAACTTCTAATTTGTATCCCATGTCACGCTTGTCGCGCGACCCATTCGGAATGTAGAGGCCGATGAACGTGAAGTCGGGATAATCGAGTCGAACCATCCTGCCCTCGTTGTCGAAACGCAGATGGCCGAGTTTCGTGTCAATCTTTTTCGGCTTCTCTTTAACATAAATGCCGACGCCGCTGTAGCCCGGGCGTTCCGCGTAATTGGCGATGAAAGAATATTTCGATCCCGAAAAAAGATCTTGCGGGACGGTGGAGGCTTGCGCCTTCACTTCCTGAACGCAAACGATGTCTGCGCCGCTTTTATCAAGCCATGCCGGAAAACCCTTTTGGTATACAGATCGTAAACCGTTCACATTCCAGGAAATGATCTTCATAAAGACGATCTAGCCGTTGATCACGATTTTCGCGGCGGCAAAAATATCCCTCATTGAATAGTTTGCGGAAAAACTGACATCCTTGCCGTCCACAATATAGGGATCGCGCATAAGATAGTTGCCTTTTTTGCCACTCACGAAAACGACGTAGTGCGTGCCGCCGTAGGCGTTGAGGCCGACGATCACCGGATTGCCGGTTGCAAGAGTCGCGTCGATGGCCGCCGCTTTTCGCGTAGCGGTCATGCCGTCAAAGGAAACAGTATAGAGTAGATACGATGGATAGTAGGCGGCGAAATTGTCCGGATTATCGTTGATGGTAAGCGGTGTCACGTCGCGATAGCCGTAATGCGTGAGAACCATCGCCATCGAGGTGACGAGGCAGCCTTCGCTTGCGAGCGTGAATTGCGTGCCGTCAAGCCCAACATTACCCCACAATGCATCGCGCTGATTGTAATAACAGCCCCATGCGTCGCAACTGGTTTGGTCAGTAAGTAATTTCGAGCCGCCGGCATTCGTGACGAACGTCGAGAAGCTCTTGAGCTCGGCCTCGGCAGCGGCAAGCAGTTTCTCGTAATTTGATTCTTTCGCGTTCGTTTCCGAAAGCAGCTGGCTCTTGGACTGTTCGGTCGAAACGAGTGACTGCTGCTGGGAGGCGAGCGATTGTTTCTGTGAAGTGAGCGTCTGCTGTTCCTGTTTCGAGACGGCCTGTGAATTTGCAAGGCTGCCTTCCTCCGTCTGAAGTTTCTGTATGCTGTTCTGGATGGCATCCTGCACCTGCAGCGTCGCCGTGACATCACTCCACGTCTGGACGAGATTTGTCGACGAGAGGATTTTCATAAAGAGCGGCTCGGCGTCGACTTTCTGAAGGCTTCTTAACTCCTCTCCGACCGCTACCTGATCCGTCGCGATGGTTGCTTGCGCATCCGTGATCTCTCCTCCCAATTGCTGGATCTGGAGCTGGGTCACGTTGATCTGATGTTCGGTAGCGGCAACCTGCGCCTCTACCTTATTGCGCTGAAGGTCGAGTGTGTTGATGGCCTGCTGAAGCGTTTTTTTATCCGCGCCGATCTGCTGGAGCTGAGCCTGATAGTTCGCGATCTGCTGGTTGAGGTCCGCAATCTGCTGGTTATTCGCATCGATCTCCGCCTGAAGCGAACTGGAACTCACCGCCGTCGCAGATGTGGTCGTTGCTGCAGCAAAAACAACGGGCATATTCTGCAATGCCACCATAATGGAGAATACGATTCCAAAAAATGCCGAGCCCATCCTCGCAACCCGATATCGATCTAACATAAAAAATATTATACTCCAGGCCGAATAATGAACCTACCTCGGGTTGGTTCGCACCTATAGCTTGAGTTGAACTCAATATAACGCCCGCCAAAAACGCGCAGTTCCGTTTCGAGAATAGATTCGGCGGCCCTGAAATCCTACTGTCTCCTATCGCACGCCGTGCTCACCCAAAAAAAGGCCGTATTTCTTATCCATAAAAAGAATATGGTCCGACAGCCAATAGATCGAATAGGAAGCCATTTCTCCCGCAAGCTCCTTGGCGCTGCTATCCGGATTCTGCAATGCATCAAGATAATGTGCAACTCTTTTTCGATAGAGATTGTGTGCCTCAAGATGTTCCGTTTCGCCCGCATAGGAAAACTTGTCGAAATAATCCTCCTCGGTTTTCAAGTGATACATCGCGTAATCTCCCAATTCTTCCGCAGCCGAAAACAACGCTTCTCGGGCAGGATTTTCCTGCTCCGCCAGATCAACGATCTGGTTCGCAATGCCGAAAAAATGCTTATGCTGTTCGTCGATCGACGGAATGCCCACGCTATATTCTTCACTCCAGACAAATTTTTCCATGAAAAAGGTTGCTATGATTGTTTGTATACAATCATTATAGCACGCGTCCGTCCGGGCGTAAGTGCTCCGGTTTTTAAAGAATTAGCCTTGCGTGTTGCCGCGACGGGACTCGGACCCGTCTCGGTCGCCCTAGTGCCGTCCATGACAAGAGGGCTCGAACCAAAAAGTAGGCAGAATTTCTATGGAAGTTTTTGTTTTGAGATACCCCACAGAAAATCGAATATTCCCTTCATCCCCTCGGTTATCTTTTTATGTTTAAAAGCAACAACAAACGGCGGATTGCCGGAAAAATGCATCGTCGTGTCGCCGATGATCCAAAGTGATCCCACAAAATTGATTTCTGCAGGCATTTCCCTAATAACAATATGCTGTGATTTGTATTTCTGCGGCGCTATTCCCGTAAACGTTCCAGATGGCACTAAAGTCTGCGTTAAAATACCGCGTCTTTTCTTTTGTCCCAAGATTACGTTCTCCACATTGCCGGAATAGATTTTGGCATAATTTCCCTCATGGGGCGTATCAATCGTATAGATAACATCACCCTTACTAAGACTTGCTAGTGTCTTTTCGATGAATGCACGTATAGAGGAGCGGGTATCGTGCATCTCGGCGAATGGAAAATTCGCTTCCGATCGGTACAATCCCGACATAAGAGAACCGAGCTCGCCAGCTATGGCCGCCTGATGTAAATAATGCTCTTTTAGAATCTCGGGCGATTCTATCCAGTAATAGGTCACCCCTTTATATTTATGGGTTGAGATAAGGCCCTCGTTATGAAACTTCTCAAGGATCGATATTGCCGTCGTCCTTGGCAAATTCGCTTTTTTTGCGACCTGGGATGCCGGGGCCTCGCCCAGCTTGGCAAGCGAGAGATAAACAGCGGATTCGCTTTCCTGTAATCCAAGCTCCTTGAGATAGGACGAAACGTGGATGGTCATGCCATTATCTTAGCATATCTGTCGAAAAATATCGACAGTGTGATGCCAAATAGCGCATATATTATCGCGATGATGGCGGCTTATCATCGTTATTCTTGCAAAACAATCCGCGGCAACGCGGAAAAACGTACGCTTATCTCAGATCTTCAAAACTGAAAAGGAGGTTCTTTATGAAACGCGAATATGTGTACCCTGGAACATTTGCCCCGCCCACATACGGACATGTGCAGATTGCTCTCAAAGCAGCCGACCTATTTCCGCAAATTACCATCCTCTGCTCTCATAACACCGAGAAAGGGAACCGGTGGTTCGACGAAGAGGTGTGCCGGACGATGTGGTCGAGCTACCTGCTTCCCAGAAACGTTCGCATTGTCACATTCAACGAATTCACCCGGGAGGCTCGCAGCAACTCCAAGATCGTTATGATCCGCGGAGTCCGTGACGAAAGCGATTACGACCACGAAAAGGAAGTTTTGTTCTCCAACCACAGAAGGTTCGGCGTCGATTCGTGCTGCTACTTCGTCGCGGACTATGAGTACGCGGACATTTCTTCCTCGGCAGCGAGAGAGATGGCAAAGTTGCTCGATCTCAATAAGCTCCACGAGCTCGTTTCCCCGCGCGTCGTTTCCGAACTACTGAAGACGGCACTCGGTGTCTCAAATATTTTTCTGGTCGTCGGAAGGCCGGGTTCCGGAAAATCAACATTTCTCAGAATGCTTACCGGCGAGGGCGGGAACAACCATTTCATCGAAACGGATCGTTGGAACGACTCGTTCAAAGATGCCGTTGCGAGGCAATTCGGCACCGATAACCTGATCGAACTCACACTCCAAAGAGATGCTGAAGTTTCGGCGTTTCTTAAGGATGCATGGCTCAGAAGGCTCGCGAAGGAACTGCGAAAAGCTCCCAAAAACAGCAATGTTTTCGTGGAAGCGGCGTATGGCCTCATTCCGGAAAAATCGCTCTTCCGTTTTATTGGCGGAAACGTGATCTTCTTCGGATGCGATGACCCATCGGAAAACGCTACGCGAGTCATCAATCGCGGGACGAGAGAACTGCTTCCATTCATCGAAAGAATCCCGGGCCTTGAGGAGTCGCGAAGGATTGCCGAAGAACACAGGCTCGCCTTTACGTATATCAACACCTCATGCTCACTCGATGAACTTCGTCGACGGGCGAACATTTTTGGACGCACCATCAACAGAAAGGAAACGCGATGAACAGTAAAGAACTCTGGCAACGCTTTGCGCAACAAATAGGCATCTCCGACCGAGAACTGGATGCCTCCTTCCGCGCGCTGACAAAACGATATTCCCTACCCCGCAGATATTATCACACGCTAGATGGCCATGTCGTGCGGTGCATCGAACTATTCCAGGACGTTCACTATGTTGCCATTAACCCACTCGCTGTCGAAGGGGCACTATGGCTGCATGACGCGTACTACAATCCCGGAACTTACGACAACGAGAAGCGAAGCGGCATATGGGCGCAATCTTTCTTGCGGCAATTCGGCGCAAGGGATGAGCAGCTCATCGACCAGATTGTCCGCCTCATCGCTGCCACAACCCACACGGGGGAACTGATCGGGAGCGACGAACAACTCGTGATGGATATCGATCTCGCCATACTCGGCGCTCCACAAAATGATTTCGACAAGTACGAGGTCTGCATACGAAACGAATATGCATGGGTTCCGTGGCTCACATTCGCAGAGAAACGAAAGGAAATCCTAAAAAAATTTCTCGCCCGGCCCACCATCTACCATCACCGAATCTTCGTTGAAAGGTATGAGCGGATGGCAAGAAAAAATCTCATTCGCTCAATCAAGCAACTCCGAAAATCACAAGAGTATCAATCCTCTAAAGCCCAAGAATAGTTATTCTTGGGCTTTTTATTTTGACCTAATAAAGAACCACGACGCATCCCTGTCTCGGAAAGTCCGAGTCCTGTCGGGGTGGCTCATTTTTTGCGAAAAATCGATTTTGAAAATGTAGCAAAAATGAGGCCTCTCGGTCTTTAAAGATTCTGCCTTGCGTGTTGCGGGAACTAAATTCAAAACCCCCCTTCCTTGAAAATGCTCTTTAATCTATTTCTGCCAGTGCTACTTTTCCACCAAAATTCCCGCTCTTTCGCCTCTTTTTCGGTTTTGAATCTCTCGTAGAAAAGCACCCTCAACGGCCTCCTGTTCTTTGTCGCCGCGACATGGCCAGCATTGTGCCGCTTGAGCCGAGCCATCACGTCATTACTAAAGCCAACATAAGTTCGGTGGTCTTTTTCGCTCAGGAGAATATAAACAAAATACATAAGCTCATCATACCGATCAGACATTAAAAGAATATTAAAAAGCGTTGCGGAACGAGCCTCCCACCAAAGGCGAGGTTCGCTGAAAGCGGCGCAACAAAAAAATCCAACAACACGAAACTTGCGGGCCGCACTCTGGTGCGAGCCTCGTAATCTCCACCATTTGCGGGCCGTTGCCCTTTGGGCAACGAGCCTCGCAACAAAAAATCCCATCATCGTGGGATTTTTTGTTGGGGCGACAGGACTCGGACTTTCGTCTAGACAGTACAAGCATCACTTGAGCTCCGGTCGGCTGACCTAGTGCCATAGGGAATAGGTCATCGGAAACTTTGCACTAGGGCCATCCTTTTGATATCTCCAAACTCGAATATTCGCCTGGACGGGGTAGAATATAGATATGGATTTCGTTAAGCTCAACAAACTAAAGAAAGGCGACAAAATCGCTATCCTCTCCCCTTCTTTTGCTGCGCCCGGGAAGTGGCCTCAAATGTATGAGTTGGGGCTTAAACGCCTACAAGAGATTTTTGAACTTGAACCGGTAGAATTCCCTACTACCAAAAAGATCGGGGCTTCAAAAGAAAAGCGATCCAAAGATCTGATCGATGCATTTGAAAATAAAGAAATAAAAGCAGTCATCGCATCGCTCGGCGGCGATGATCAGATAATCGAGGCGAGAGAACATTGGATGAGCAGGAACGCGACCGCATCAAACACCACTACAAGATCGGAATCCCCATGCCCTCGTTTGGAATAATCATTGATAATTCCGAGCAAACACCTGAAGAAACAGCGAAAATTATTCTGAAAAATATTGCCTGAATACCGCGAGGCATGACGGCAGATATGTCACCGCTTCATAATTTCCGATCTCTTTCGGATCAATCCACATATATTCTTCGTGCTCTTCGAGGTTGAGCGTCACCTCGCCGCCTAGATATTTTGCCACAAAAACGAGGGTAACAAACTGCTTATTCTTGGCGACATCGACATTGGAGTGCTCAAAAAATAAGCGCAAGTTCACGATATCCAATCCGGTTTCCTCTTTAGCCTCACGGATCGCGCCAGCGGCGGGATCTTCGCCATCCTCCAATGTACCGCCGGGAATATCCCAATATCTCGGCAGGATATCGTTCGCCTTCGCACGCCTTACAATGAGCACTTTATGCTCGTTATTATAGATGACAGTATGGATGACGAGGCCTTTATCCATTATTTTTTTGAACAATTTTTTCTGCCTCCATCACTAAAAAATATGGAATTTCGGATCGGGATCGTAATTTCTCTTTTTTCTCGGTAATGGAACTGTAGCGCGAAGCTTTTAATAGATTTTCCTTTCTGGCAGATACATTACGTAATGGCTTCTTGGTCGCGATCTCGCGGAGATCAGTGATCGCAAATCCCGCCGCTCGTAACGCCTGCATATAGAATCCCAACGGACGAACATATCCTCTTGTGTTGAGTCGGCGGCCATCCCAATGGTTTATATCGACATAAGGATGGAGGTAGCGCCACACGATGCGGCCAAAGCGATCTTTGCCTTTGATATCCTCCCATGTCCCATCAAACATGAACGCCGAATGGAGAATCGAGAACACCAATTTGCCGTTAGGCTTCAACACGCGACCAATCTCTTTAACCGCCGCCTTAATATTCACAATATCCATGAACACCATATTCGCCACCGCGAGATCGAACGATCCGTTTTTAACGCAACGCAATCGTGCCGCGTCACGCACGAGATAAGCAATGCCAAGTGATTTTTTCTTTTTTTCCGCGCTCGCGATGGCGATCATCTCCACAGAAATATCGAGCGCCGTCACCTTCGCGCCGCGCTTCGCGAGTGCGCGGCTAAAATATCCATTTCCACATCCGATCTCGATCACCTTTTTCCCCTTGACCGAGCCGAGCAACTCTTTTACCACCGGATCAATATCGGTGTGTTGGTGATAGACGCCATGGTCGGCAGCCTCGGCGTGCCACCACGAGGCCATCTTATCCCATTCGGCGGTTGGTTTGCGGTGAAAAGGCATAGGGTAATGATAGCAGAAATAATTTTTTACTAACTATAATTTCTCAGATACTACCTTAATATCCTCTGAACTGCTTAACATAGCTTGCCAACCATCTCATCCCAGGAGACGACTCTCTCTACGTTCGCAGGAAAGGAGCAACCTCGATTCCAAGGCTGATCAAAAATGAAGACTCGGATACCATCTTTAGCGCATTCAAGGGCAACCTCTGGGTTATCGTCGATCAAGACCTTCACTCCGTTATTTTTACATGTTTCAGATTTCATTTGCGAATTGGTGTAATATATACCATCAAACACATTTGGAAAATTGTTTCTAATCCATAACTCAGTTTGTTCGATATGTTTATCCCCACGTCCCGTAATGATATAAAGTTCGTGTCCTTTCATTTTTAACTCCTCAATTGCCCTAAATGACCCCGCAATCGGACTAATCGTCCTCGATTGATCTGCCGTTAAAAACTTATCGATTTCCTTTATTCTATCCTCCCGAGTTC
This sequence comes from uncultured Candidatus Saccharibacteria bacterium, assembly GCA_964442965.1. Lineage (GTDB taxonomy): Bacteria > Patescibacteriota > Minisyncoccia > UBA6257 > 2-01-FULL-56-20 > CAJAQL01. The sequence goes on along the minus strand of CAYUBE010000018.1, from coordinate 6,173 downwards.
CGCCCCAAATGTTTTCCCAGAGATAATCGCGAAAGTCATCCTTCTTAAAAGAGGTTGCGTGCGTTTTGTTATGTATTTCTATTATCGCAGTAGATGAATCCGCTACAACATCATCAAAATCAATACCAATACGCATGTGTCAATAATATATTAAAACAATTGATTTTTCAGCGCACGGGACAGAATCTAAATGAATAGACCCTAACGTCCGCTTCCCCAATTTTCAGAGCTATTGATTTTACGATTACTATCGGACGGTGGCGCTGAACTCCTTAGTGGTCGCCTCTTCTATTCTATTGTGCAGCATATCCACCTCTTCGTTCGTAAGCGTGCGGTCACTTGAGCGATACGTGATCCGATATGCATAGCTCTTTTTATCCGCGCCAAACTTGGCATCATTCTCGTATTCATCGATCAGTTCCACCTGCTCGACAAGATCGCCCGCGATGTCGCGCACAAGATCAAAATAATTGTTCGGCGTAAACGTTTTTGGAACGGTAAAAGAAATGTCACGAATGACCGGCGGATATTTGCTTACCTCCACGAACTTGGTGCCCATATGTAACTGTCTCTTCACGCGTTCGTCCTCTGACCACAGTAGACGAATATCCGGCAAAGCCATACTAATCATCGCAAGCCGCTCAAGCCCGAAACCGAATGCCCAAGCGTTATAACCCTCGACACCAAGTTTTTTGAACACGCTCTGTTTAGTCATGCCGCCGCCGAGGATCTCCATCCATCGGCCGCCATCCGGCCCTGCGTCATCGGATGATTCGGTTGTCGGTGCGCCAGGCCCGATCCATACCTCCACCTGAAGCGATGGGTCGGTGAATGGGAACGTGTCGTCGAGAAATCGAAAGTGCGCGTTCGCGCCAAAGAGCGTGCGGACGATATCAGCAAGCGCGTTCCGCAAATCATCGATTGTGAGCGGGTCGGTGTCGGCTGGCGTCATATACCATCCATCAATCTGGTGGAAGGTGTTCATATGATTGCGGTCGATCTCGTCCTTCCGATAAACCTTGCCATAGCAGACGACACCAAGTTTCTCGCGGCGCGCGATACGCTCTTTGACCTCCGGCAATTGCGTGTAGTAATACCACATCACCGTGTCGTGCGTGCGCAAAATATTTTTATCGTCCGCGTAATAAGTGTCCGATTTTGATCGCGTCGGATGATCCGAGGCAAAATCAAAAAGATCAAAACTGATGGTCGCTGGCACGATCTCTGGAATGACGATATTATCAAATCCCTTGAGCGTCGGCGTATTACGTACAGTCTGGATTATTTCATAGAGCGGGCTCCCCGGCGTCCGCGAAAGGTCCGGCATAGCGAGATAACGCTTTATCCGCGCGGCTTCCGCATCCGTCCGTTTGTCCACCGACTCCAATATCCGCTTCTGCTCGTCAAGAGAAATTTGATATTCCATACGAAAGATTGTAACGCTAAATTGAGAGCAGGACAATTTCGCACTTTTGGCGTACTGTCGATTTGTAATCGAACATTACGCTTTATTATTACTTATGTTTTCTTAAGAAAACATAAGTAAATTCTCTGTGATATTGATATTGATCAAACACTACATAATCCGGTGAAAATATCGATTTAATATCATCCATGCTTAAATCGTGAAAATGATATGGATTATAGTGAGTGGTCTTTCTTGAGGGATAGCTCACTACGGCTTCATCGACATCAAGCCGCCGGAACAAATTTGCCAAATCGGCAGGATCTTTCAGGTGCTCGATTGTTTCAAGGCTAACCGCGTAGTTGATTTTTTTATCATAATTGAAGTCTTGTATCGACGAACATATAAACTCGTTTTTATCGTTTTTGTAGTGCTTATTCGCGTAATCAATCGCCTCTTGAGAAAGATCCACTCCGATGACATGGTTAACATCGGGTGTTTTTTGCGTCAGCATATAGGTCCCATAGCCACAGCCACAGGATACATCCAAAACAATACCCTTAGCGTATTGCCTGGCAAAGTGATAACGCATGTAATGCATCTCCAGGGCGTATTGCCTTTCGACCTTCTTCAATTCCTCCATGTCCAGATAGAACCTTTCCACCGAACCACCATTCTCGTCTGCCATATCTTTGATTTTAGAATTAAAATTACACTAATACTATAGCATCTTGCTGGATCTTTGCCTTCATTTTTTCCAATCCCAAGAAAGGTATTTTTATTCCCGTCGCTAAATTGAATCTTTCGCCGTGTACGGTGGCTTCTCCAAAAACAAATACAATGGTTGGCTCTGACGAAACGTAGATGCCCTCAGCTATATTTCTTGCGGTCGAGCTGACCGAGTAATAGTGATTCCTTTCGTCATCCCAGCTTTTCATTGTTTGTGAAAAATGATCCTTATAATCCCTCTCTATACGAAGAAATTCATTATGATTGATATACTTCCCGGCTCCCCCGTCAATTGATTTCCATATCTCGGTGAATTGAGAATTGAAATCTTTGCCCTTAAAATACTCGGTCTCAAGCCGAACAGCCACGTCCGTGCCGCTAAAATATTTTTTGAGGCTGCTGAGATACGTATTCACCCTACCTTGTGGCATCTCATATCCTTTGAATTTCAGAAGGTCGAAATCCGAAACTATGACCGTATTTTCGGATAGAAGATTGAACTCTCGAAATTTTCTGACGATATTTTTTATTGCGTCCAGTTGGAAAAAATCGGCCTTCGCAATGAATTTAAGACTTTTCCCGTTTTTGTCGGATCCGTAATAATCATCAAGTAAGTGATGGAATCCCACGTCCCCTCCATTGTGGGTCAATCTCAGGCATTTATAGAAAACGACGCGCACCTTCTTACCTCCAAAACTGTCGGCTATCATTTCTAATATTTGTTTCCGAAACAAAATCAAAATAGCGGTCACATCAAGAAAACCTATAATATTCAAATAGTCGCCGAAATGTTCAGTGCTGCCGGAATGTTGTACAAACAGCGTTCTTAGATTTTCAATTTCTCCGGTTATGCGGCGGGACGCTATCGCCCGACATGCCCGAACGAAATACTCCCGATCCGATTGGATATTCAGCTCCATTTTGCCCTCGATATACCTTAACTTCATTTCGGTATCCGGGAAGATGCGCTCCAATTTCAAGAAAGCTTCTCTTTTTAGCTCTTTGCTTTGCTGATTTTTTTTGATCTCAAGATATTCTCCATATAAGGCAGGATGCCGATCCTTCAACTGTTCAAGATAATACCTCTCGGCATCCAATGCGATTTGATCGGCCATGCCGCTTTTTGCCAGATCCTCTTTTTTGAGCTTTGCGGCAAGCCCGCCTATCTCGTCGACCGGCAAATGGGCGGTCTCCGTCCCGGCTGCATCCATTGCCAACAGATATTTATCCGCCAGCGATCCGGCCAGATTATCAATTATCCCTTTAATATCGTCCATGTAAGAGTATTTTAAAGCTTTCCTCTATTCTGGCGAAGAATAGTTTGTTGGAGAAATTATCATAGTAATATTCCTGTAAATCCCTGTTGGGCGCGCTCAAGGGATTCTCTTTATATACCTTACCAAAGAGATCCGCCTGCTCATCGGTATCTCCATAATCAAACAGATAACCATTGACGCCGTTCTTTACAATTTCACTCACTCCGCCCACTATCGAACCTACAACATATTTACCAAGGTGGTTTGCTTCCAGATAGACCGTCGGGGTGCATTCGGAAAGAGAGTGCAAAGTGACCACCGATGCTTTGAAAATATATTTTTCCGGAGACATACTCGTTTTTACGATTTTGACCTTATCTGATAGCTTTCTGGCTTTGATTTCCGCCCTTAATTTTCTGATATAATCAATTTCATTCTTATCCGCGCTCCGTGCCCCTACAAAGATGAGCTCTGCTTTCGGCGGAGCATATTTGGATAAGAACTTTTCAAAGGCAATAAGCGTAAAAATAGGGTTTTTCCGTTCGTAAACGGTTCCTAGCTGCAAGATCCTGAAAACCTTATCGTTTTTGTGCACGACATTGCGCGCATCCTCATTATTAATGGTGATGGGTATCACCGAAAACGCATTATGCCCGATCTTTTGGGAATAAAACTCCGTCGTGTGATTGCTGGGAAATATCGTCAATTCAAACCAGTCGAATACTTCTTGAATGGGGATTTTCAAAGCACCCTGCCATAGACCCTTCTTCAGTAACTCTTCACTTATTTCCTCGTGAACTCTGAGCACCTTGGGCGACCCCGGGGACAATCCGGAAACACCGATAAACGCCTCGTATGAAAATAGTGATTCGCAGATCATCAATTTTACGTTGACGGTAAAACCAAGATTCCTAACCCTCTCCGGCGTCTTGGCGTCGCTAAAAAGCGTTCTTATGCCATATTTTTTGAACAGCCTATCGCCATATTTCCCTTTTTTGCCGATGACCAACACGTCGTACCCCGTATCTTCAAAGTGCTTCGCAAGCACCAAGCTTTGCGTTAAAACGCCGCTTATATGGAACGAATGTACTACAAAAATGATCTTCGGGCTATCGCGGTTTATCTTCATATCTCATATATTAACTTATTGATTTAATAATCTTTTCTATGTGATCCGGATCATTCACGTCAAAAATTTCCAGTCCGTGCCCGAGAGCCTCTTGCAGGTATCTCTGATTCGAGGCTTCAACCCATTTTATTTGCTTGTGCTTCAGTTTTTCCGAAAAAAGATCGGGATCGCCTCCGAGACCTCGGCCGTAAATGGTGCGTCGTATCAATTCAGGATTATTATTGGTCAAAATAATGGCTTTGACATTGTCATTATGTCTTTCGAGCGCTGCAGCTTCTTCGGGTAAAACGGCCACCCCTTCAATCATAAGAGGCCCTCCCCCGGTACTGTCGTCGATCACTCTCAATACGCCACGCCATACCTCTCTGGATTCCTCATCCACCGCATCAAGCAAAACATCCGGGCTTATCGCATCAAGGAATTTCGCAGGATCCCCCACTGCGTGCTTGTCAAAAAAGAAAAGTGCCGGAGCATCATTTTTATTCTCACTCATTCTCATGTTCGCCCTTATTTCATCCGTAGAAATGCAGGGTATCTTAAGTTGACGTACCAGTTTTTGCGCTACTGTGGTTTTCCCTATAGCCGGCGCTCCGCCTAGCAAGATGATATTTTTCATGGGCGCTTATTATTAGAGCCGATTGCTTTTCTAATTGTCTCTGGCCAAGACAACTTTTCCGTAGCTTCGAGTTCGATTACGGTTTTTACGTATATATCTATTGATTTAATTTTTGCCAATGCGATCAACGGATAAAAGACCTTGCTTTTACAGTAAAACGGCGTTGCGATGGAAATGATGCTCTTTTCAATGCACACTAAATCCTTATGTTTGATTTTATGCGCGCCAGGGTGATGGAATAAGACATACCCCCGCCTTCGCCTACCGTCAACTTTCTCCAGCGGGACCGATATCCGTTTGGAATAGTTCCAAACATTTGGGCAAAGATCATGTTGCTCATTAGTAAACAGGACGGTCGCGAGCTCCAGCATAACCCTGTTTTGAATAAAGAGATTAAAATCCTTCTCGGACATCATCCCCTTGCCGATCTTCAAACCGGACTCGAAATCAACCAACGTAACGGTGTTATTTTTTTTGTTGAATAGAATATTTCTCGGCGCAAACCCCTGCCAATAAAACGATCCGTTTCTCATCCAACGCAAGATATCTGAAATGATGTCAACGTAAAAATCCCTATTTTTATCATTCTTCATCAGCTCGATCTCTAAATTGACTCCATCACAATATTCCATAACCAGGACGTCATCAGAACCCCGCCACTCAACAACTTCTGGTGCGGTGACGCATAAACGAAGACCGGTCTTCCGACCCGATAAATTGCCGTTTGTTTTCAGCCACTTTTTCACTCTTATGAGATTATTCAGTTCTCTTTTTGTCGTTCTTTTTGATACAAAAAGATCTCCGCCCCTTTTAACCAACACAACCCTCCCATCCTCAAAAGAGGTTACACCAAAAGCCTTCGCGGCGCTGGGTGCTATTTTTTTCATTAATCTAATTAAGACTGCGCTGATACGAACACGATCTGAAGAACATCTCCTTATCTTGGTTTATAATCGTCCACTTACCAACCCAGTTGAGCGTCACCCGATTTCTCTTTTGAATTAGGACAGTCGGCCGCCGAAAAAACATGCGACAATG
>CAYUBE010000017.1:0-23345 GCA_964442965.1 uncultured Candidatus Saccharibacteria bacterium | reverse complement strand
GCTCCGCGAAGCGCGTGAAAAATTTTCTGAAAGTGAGGTAAGTTTTATAGCTGCTGCCGGGCTTGGATTCGAACCAAGATTAACGGATTCAGAGTCCGCGTGCCTACCATTAGCAGACCCGGCAATTAATATTCTCTGAAGTGAAGCATATTCCCCAATCGCTCCACTTCCGCTTTCTTCCTGATGCGTATAGCATTATGGCGCACTTCGGGATGAAATTCAAGCTTCTGTAATATATCTCTCACTATCAAAAGTAAGTGCTGGTTGAGGTTTGAAAAAGCAAAATTATAGGTGTATGTCGGCAAGTTAATACTGAGAGACCCCTCTGCCTCAAAAAGTCCGCGCAGAAAACGGAGGAGATAATTTTTGTTTATCGCAATCCATAACGGCAATTTATAGGGAAAATCTTTTCGATTACCGGTTGGTATGCCAAGTCGTCTTGCAATAAATTTTTGATATAGGCTTATGCGAACTACGTTTGAATTTTTCATCCTTGCTACAGCTGGTTTTTTATGAAACAGCTTTTCTGTGAGCATCGCGTAACGTATTACAAATCCCATCTTTTTGGCATCACCGATAATGGTAATGCGTTCCGTGCGCGGAAATTGTTCGATATTACCATCGCCAAGAACAACGCCGATATACTCTGCTACATCACCAGTGTGTGAAAAATTGGCATACAAAATAGGATGGTTCTTGCGCCATTGTTTAAAATTATTAATATTCCGAACCTTCATCGTCGCAGAAATCTTTGCGACACCCGGATGAGTTGTCTTTGTAAATCCTTTATTCCAAGACATAATTTTTACTATATCTTGAAAGAATAACGCACCGATCACTAAATAAAGATTAAGAAAAGATTGACAAATTCAACTCTGCCTCCGGCAAAGCAACGCGCGGGAACGACAAAAAAAGAAAGATTCCTCATTGCTCACAAAGATGAGCAGGTAAACAAAACAACAAGGTAATAGATCCTGAAACAAGTCCAGTATGACTAAAGAGAAAGGTTATTCCTTCGGGCTGACGGATACGAGGAGCGGGCTCGCGATGAAGATGGATGAGTAAATGCCGGTCACGACGCCGACGAGGAGCGTAAGAATGAAATATTGGAGGGTGGCAGGACCGACGAAATAGAGCGAGAGGAGAACAAGGATCAGGGTAAGTGATGTATTGATCGAACGCGCCATGGTCTGGTTCACGCTGTCATTCACGATATCCGCGAATTTTTCCTTGCCACGGCGCAGGAGCAAATTCTCCCGGACGCGATCGAATACGACAATGGTGTCATGGACTGAGAAGCCCATCACGACGAGAAGTGCGACGATAGCGTTCGTATCCATTTCAACGCCATGGAATTTGCCGAGGAGAACGAGCATGCCTGCGGGAATCGAAACGTCATGAATGAGCGTGAGAAGCGTGATCCAGCCATACTTCCATGAGCTCACCGGACGCGATGCCTTGCGGAACGCGAACGCGATGTAGAGCGAAATGCCGACCAAGACCAGGATGATCGCAATCACGACATTCTTCTCGAGTGCAGCACCGACCGATGGACCGATAGACTGGAAACTCAATTCGGTAAACGACGGCCATTGCGCCGTAAGAGCAGCAATATCCGCCTGGTGCGTCGGTTCGTCAATAGAATCGAAACGAGCCATGAACGAGTTATTGCCGCTATCCACGCTGATGTCGGCATTCGTAATGCGGAGATTCGACGAAAAGAACTGCTGAACGTCGCCAAGCGACGCATTCGAACCAGGCAAGGAAAATTCCCAGAGTGTTCCTCCCTTGAATTCCGCACTCAGCTTGAATCCAAAGATGGCGACCGCTACAATCGCCGCGCCGACCAAAACGCCGGAAATCGTGAACCATATTTTCCTGTTGCCGACAATATTAAGCATAGTATTTTTTGCTAATCGCTAATTGCTGGTCGCCAACCGCTGTGACTCTTTGTTTTTGCTTCCGGAGTTTTCATAGACACGGAGGAACAATCGCGTCGTCGTGATGGCACTGAACAAGCTCACGATGACACCAATCAGGAGCGTGAGGGCAAATCCCTGGACGAAGCTCGAAGTAAAGTAATAAAGGATGACCGCCGTGATGATCGTGGACGTATTCGAATCGCGGATGGACGGCCATGCGCGGCGGAAACCCTCTTCCACAGCTGAGGTCCGCGGCAGACCGCGTTTCTGTTCTTCCTTAATTCGTTCAAACGTCAGAATATTGGCGTCGACGGCCATGCCGATCGTCAGCACGAACCCCGCGATGCCGGCGAGGTCCATCGTGATGCCAAGCAATTTGAAAATGCCGAGCGTAAGTGCGATATAGATAATGAGTGCGCAACCTGCGAAAACACCGAACAACCGATAATAGAACAACATGAATAAAACGACAAGAAGCGTGCCGATGATTGCGGCGAAGATGACTTTTTTCAGCGAGTCGTTGCCGAGGGTCGCCGAGACTGTCTGCTGATTCACCAGCTTGATTGGTGCCGGAAGCGCGCCAGCATTGAACCGCTCCACGAGCGTCTTCGCCGAATCTACCGTGAAATTTCCCGTGATAAGCGCCGTGCCGCCCGTGATCTGCTGCTGAACCGTTGGCGCTTCGATCAGGTTGTTATCGAGAAAAATCGCCAAAGGCTTGCCGACGTTCGCCGCCGTCATTCTGCTAAAAATGTCGGCGCCCTGAGTGTTGAACGTGATCTGCACCTGCGGCGCACCGGTCGTCTGATTAAAAATAAGCTGAGCGCCCGTGATGTATTGCCCCGTCAGGTTCGTCGGTACATACTGCGTGGACGAGCCGTTCTGCTGAACCTCCGCGAAATCCAAAAGTGGCGTCTCGCCGATCTGGCTGATGGCATCGGTGACGTTCTTGATACCGGCGAGGTCGACGTCGAGCTGGGCGCTGTTTCCATTCTGAGCGATATAAACCTGCGGCTCGCTCACGCCAAAGAGGTTAACGCGTTTTTCAATGACATCGCGAAGGCCGGCCACGACCGACGCCTGATCCGCTGCGGCGACCTGCGAAAGATCGATCTGGTAGACCAGATGCGTACCCCCAACGAGATCCAGCCCCAAGCGCCACGGAAGTTCCTTGGCACCCCAATTCTTCGGATAAACAAAAAGCGCCGCCGCAATGGCGACGAGGATGATAATCGTGAGATACAGGCCTGGATGACGCCTCATAGAAATCCATTATAAGAAAACCGTAGAAAAAAGCAACAGCTGCCTGTCGCCTGCCTGCCGGTAGACAAGGCTCCGATTTTCTTGTTTTTTTTGAATGCTCTATCCCCTTATTCTCATGTTCTTAAAAACATGAGAATAAGGGATATGAAAATCTGATATAATGAAAATATGCTCCAAGAACAACTTTGCCGTCCTGTCCAAATTATCACGCCGAGACGTTATGTACTTGACGGTCTGTGGTTTGGCGGCCAACGGCCAAAAATAGGCATTGTCTTCGTCCATGGTCTTACGGGAACCGCATTCGGATTGCATAAACTCCTCACACCGCTTGCGACGAAAAACATTGCTGTTCTCTACTTTAGCAACCGCGGCCACGACAAAGTGACCGGCATAAAAAAGATCGACAAAAAATCAAAGAAGGGTTACCGATGGGAACTTGCGGGCGAAGCCCATGAACGATTTACTGATTGCCCGGACGATCTCCAAGGAGCCATGGACCTTTTAAGAAAAAGCGGGGCCAAGAAAATCTATCTCGTCGGCCATTCGACCGGTTCGCAAAAAGTCGCTTATTATCTCGCACAAGGAGACAATCAGAAAAGAATCGCAGGTGCGGCACTCCTTTCGCCTCTTAGCGATTATGCGGACGCCAAAAAATTTACACCGCCAGCAAAACTCGCCAAAGCGGAAAGGTTTGCCAAGAAACTCGTCGCACAAAAGAAACCCCACGAACTGCTGCCGCTTACCATCTGGCCCGACCTTCTCGATGCCCAACGATTCTTAAGTTTATACACGCCGAACAGTGAAGAAGAAATCTTCAGTTATGCACAACCAGAAAAACCGCCTCGGATGATGCGGAAGATAAAAATCCCCCTCCTCGTTGTGCTTGCCGGCAAAGATGAATTCCGTGATCGCGATATAAAAGAAATCGCTGATTGGTTTGAATCAAATCTAGCGTCTGAAAGCCCGAGCATCATAACCGTTCAAAACGCCTCGCACGGGTTCAAGAAAAAAGAAAACATTATTACCGACCTCGTCCGTGATTTTATGCGATGATGGATCAGCGGTTAAATTCAAAACGGAATGCGTCCTGAAGGCCGAACCCGAAACCTGAGCGAGATTTCGTGAAAAATCTATCGGGTAAGTTTCTCTGCGTTAGCTGTCGCCACGGCGTGGGCGTACTCGTGTTCGCACGCGGCGCATAGCCTTGTACTTGAAAATCCGTGCGCGATGATCGGCTTCCCTGACGACGGAACGGCAACCCCGGCATCCTGCTCGACGAACTCGCAACATCGGATCGTGTTACCGTGAAGCTTGCACCGTCCACCCCAAGCATGGAGGGTACCGCGAGTGCAGCGCCACTCGATGTTATCATCGTCATCGGACTTGCGTCTGTTTCGCTTATAGTCAATCTGGCGCCATTCTGCACCGCAAAACCACCGGAGAACGAAACCGAGCCAAAATTGTCGAGCGGCACTAATCCGGACTGGTCACTTGGCATTTCCTCGATCCATTCCGCCGACGATTGGGATGAATTATAAGTAACCGATGTCTGATAATTCTGGCCACTGGAGAGATCGGTAAGAGAAATAAGCCAAACATTACTTGACTGCTCCGCAAGGGTTACGGACAGAGCATCACCCGGCTTCACCGTTAGCGGCACTTCCTGCGAAGCCGCCGGCAAAAGTTCATACCATGCCTCGTACGTTGTCGTGCCGTTCTGGATGACGGCCTGCGTTCCGGCCTGAATCAAGTCAGACGAGGCAACGCCGCCGATGCCGACCCATGTCGCATCCGCCGCCAAGCTTGTGCTCGCGGTCGCCTGCGGCACGATCCACTCCCCTCCAACCGACGTATAGCCCGAACCCGACGCAACGTAGCCCGACCAATTTTCTGAAGTATCCGTGCCAATCGAAGAATTCGCCGCCGCGCCGCTTGATGCGCCTTTATAGAATTGCGGAGACCGCGAAGCAGCCGATACCTGACCCACACCAGGCGCGACAAAAGCAAAGACCAACGCTATAACCGTGACAATCCTCTTTTTCATATCCTTTACTTATTACTACACCGCAAAACCCAAAAAAGTTGCATCACCATCGGCTCATTCTACCGAATGAGCCACGATTAAAAACGGGCGGGAGTGCATGTAACGATGTTCGAACGATTTTAACGAGTCGAGTGCTAAAGCCTCATTTTTCTGATCTTCGCCGCAATAAGGGGGTCATTACTCTCGAGTGCTACACGTAAATACGTAATGCCCGTACGGTAAGGCTTAACTGGATTCACTGCTACCAGGGTTCTCCCGCAAAGACCTTCACTAAGGGTTTCATAGTTTTTTCCAAGTAATTTCTGCAGAAGCGATGGCCAACGAATGGTGCGTGGATATTGGAAGAGTTCGTTTGAGGATTATCTCGCAATGTGCAAGAGACTCGCCTCGGAGTGCGACCTCTCTCAAAAGGAGGCAATCCAGCTTATCGTCCATGAAATTGTAAAACAAAACAAAGAGATGAGAGCTAAAGTAGCCGCCGGCACCATGAAACCCTCTGCCTATCTCCAGCCTCTCGAGAAAGATAACGACTGGGGAAAGGTTGTCCTCGCTCTGGCAGAAGCTTTTGAGGTTAAACTCGAAGGCACAGCTTAGTTTGAGTTAAACGGGCAATATATATTTATTATATTATTGCTCGTTTTTTTATTTTAGAGTTGGAGTGTAAACGTAATTTTCGAATAATTTTGACATAGAGAAAGGGGCTCATTGCGAAGAGCCCCTGTTGATATATATTACCCAACTTTGAGAGCGTGACACTCAAGATTCGGGTATAAGCCTGGCTTGGTAAGATCTATTTCATCCAGTTCCTTTCGCGAAACCGGAATCTCAATTTCTCCTCCGGCATGACCGTAACTTTTCTCGGCCAGCCAGAACGTATAACGAAGCGGCGCATTGAGGGGATGACCCTCATAACCAGGAAAAATTCCGTTACTACTGAAGGTTTTCCCCTCGTAGCTGCCGTAATGGATACTAAATTCGAACTTAGTATCGAGAATATCCATTATCTCGTCGAGGTGTGTACTACAGGTGCTACTCGTCATACCACCCATGGTCACGGCAGCCTTTTGGATCTCATCCGCCGTGTAACCTTCTCGATCTTGTTGAAGGGTTATGTAAACTTGTTTTGTTAATCCCTCCGACTTATCGAGTAGAAGAGCCAGGATTTGCTTTGCGAGGTTGCTGCCGTCTTGTGATTCAAAAATCAAATATTTCACGGCGGCAATTTGTTTTTTCGTTACTCTCGGAGCTTTTCTCCAAAGGGCCTTGATAGCTAAACCCGCCACCAGTCCTCCTATGATTAGTCCGGTCAACCAGCTACCAATAAACAAACCGGTGAGTACTCCAAGAGTACAGGCAGTAAATATTTTTAGTCCCTTCATAAGGAACCTCCTATTATCTAGTGATAGAAATTATGAATTATCGAAACTACTGCCGGTACTGTAGCCCATATCTATCATTACGTCAAATAGCTGCGTGGTTCAATAATTCGGAATTACTCACAACAAAAAATCTTATTTGGAAATATTTTGTGGCGATTTGGCAGTCTTTAGCGCTCGGGCGTGGACGATGTTAGAACGATTTTGGCTCAACTCCCTAGCTCTTCCAGGGCTTTCTTGGCATAAGTCGCTACGCGCATTGGTATTCCGAAGCTGGGATCATTCAATTCATCTTTTGTGAACCATCTGATCTCCTCGCTTATCTCGGTCTTTCCTTGTTCGATCTCGGTGCTGTCGCTTTTCGCGAAATAGATCAGCGAAATGTGTTCGTGATCTTCAATGACCTGGTGGCGGTTCATAAACTTAGGCACAATAAGTTCCTTGCCGTCTTCTGGATTAGAAAAGGTATTGGTTTTGCCAATAAGTGTGATATCTAGTCCAACTTCCTCTTTAACTTCCCGAACCGCCGCCTGGTTGGGGTCTTCATTGAGTTCGATATGACCTCCCACACCAAGCCAACGTTTATACTTATCGTGTTTTCGCAAGAGAACCTTATTGCCGTAGACGATAAAAACGTCGACAACAAAATCTATCTTATCGTGGATATGAGGCATGGCTTAAGTATAACTACGAACGCATAAAAGCGCTATTTGTTCGAAACCAACGAAGCCCCGCATTCTAGAGGGCTTCATTTTACTCAATAGGGCGCGGGGTAGGATTCGAATAGAGAATTATTTCAGTAATTTCCTCAGGTATTCTCCGGTGAAGCTCCCTTTCCGGCGGGTGATGTCTTCCGGCGTTCCGACGCCCATAATCGTGCCGCCGCGGGCGCCGCCCTCGGGACCGAGATCGATCACCCAATCGGCGCTTTTGATGACATCTAAATTGTGTTCGATAACGACGATCGTGTTTCCCCTATCCACGAGCCGCTGTAACACTTTGAGTAATTGGTCGACGTCCGCAAAATGGAGTCCGGTCGTCGGCTCATCCAAAAGATAGAGCGTGCGTCGCGTATCGCGCTTGCCGAGTTCGGCCGACAGCTTGATGCGCTGGGCTTCGCCGCCGGACAAGGTCGTCGCCGACTGGCCAAGCTCCAAATATCCCAAGCCAACTTCTTCCAGAATGATCAATTTTTCATAGAGCCAGGGAATTTCCTCAAAAAATTGGACGGCTTCCTCGATCGTCATCTTCAGAATGTCGTAGATATTTTTTCCTTTATATTCAACTTCGAGCGTTTCGCGGTCGAAGCGCTTGCCCTTGCAGACATCGCACGTCACATAGACCGTCGGAAGGAAATGCATTTCGATTGCAATCGTGCCATGGCCTTCGCAATTTTCGCAGCGACCGCCCGGCACATTGAAGCTGAACCGGCCCGGTTTATAGCCGCGTACGCGGGCGTCTTCCGTCGCAGCAAAAAGATCGCGGATATGCGTCCACGCTCCTACATAGGTTGCGGGATTCGACCGCGGCGTCCGGCCGATGGCGCCCTGGTCGATATTGATGATGCGGTTGATATATTCAAGGCCAAGGATCGATTTATGATTGTCGGCTTTTCCGCCGGAAGCGGACCCTCCTCGGGAGGGGTAGGTCGCGTGATTCAGCTTGTCGGCGACCGCTTTATAGAGCACGTCATAAACCAAACTCGATTTGCCGGAACCGGAAACGCCGGTGACCGCCGTGAACCGTCGGAGCGGAATATCCACATCAACATTTTTGAGATTGTTCGCGCGCGCGCCGCGGATTTTTAAAAACTCCTGCTTAGCACCTGCCCTGAGCGAAGTCGAAGGGTCCACCTTACGGCGATGTTCGGGAACTTCGATAAATTTCTTTCCGCGCAGATATTGAAGCGTGAGAGAATCCTGTTTGGTGTCTTTTATGAGTTGCGGCATCGGACCTTGGGCTATGATATGCCCGCCATGGACTCCCGCGCCCGGGCCGATATCGACCAGATAATCCGATTCGCGAATCGTATCTTCATCATGCTCGACAACGATAATGGTGTTGCCGAGATCGCGCAGATCTTTCAAGGTCTGGATCAGCTTCGCATTGTCGCGCTGATGAAGCCCAATCGTCGGCTCGTCCAGAATATAAAGCGTGCCGACGAGGCGCGACCCGATCTGCGACGCAAGCCGGATACGCTGTGCTTCGCCGCCGGAAAGCGTTCCTGCTTTCCGATCGAGTGTCAGGTATTCAAGTCCGACGTCCATCATAAATTTCAGCCGACTTTTTATTTCGCGGAGCGGAGCCTCGGCAACATCTTCCTGCGATACTGTCTTGAATTTAAGCGATGAAAAAAACTCGAGGGCGTCTTCGATCGAGAGTGCGGTGATGGTGTTGATATTTTTACCTTTTATGAGAACATTCAAACTTTCCTCGCGAAGCCGCTTACCGGCACAGACCGGACAGATCTCCTCGGACCAAATGTCTTTCGTTCCTAGGCCATGACACTCGGGGCACGCACCATAAGGACTGTTGAACGAGAACAATCGCGGCTCAATCTCCGGGAACGAAAATCCGTCGTGCGGACAAGTGAACTGCGCCGAAAGCGAAACTTCTTCGTCGGTAATGATCGTGACAACGCTATTGCCATATTTCAATCCGGACTCAATTGCTTCCGAAAGCCGCAAGCGATTATCCTTCTCTTTTCCTCCGGAGGAGGACCCTCCTCGGGAGGGAAAATTCATACCCGCGGGAATACGGTCGACCACCAACTCGATTGTGTGAACTTTATAGCGGCTCAGTTCAATCCGCTCGCGAAGCGAGTGATATTTGCCGTCCACGCGCACCTCGGTAAATCCGGCGTTCAGAAAATCGTAGAGCATCTGATAATACTCCCCTTTCCGCCCGCGCACGACCGGCGCGAGGATGACCATATTCTTGCCGACAGTGCTACTTTTTTTGTCATTCCGAGCAGGGCGAAGAATCTTTTCTTTTGGCCCAAGAGAAGATGCCTCACTGCGTTCGGCATGACTATCTCCAGAATTTTTCTCCGAAATATTGATCGCAATATCCACGATTTCCTCGGTGGTTAATTTTTTGATCTCGCGGCCGCAACGCGGACAAAATGGTTTTCCGGCGCGCGCAAAAAGCACACGGAGGTAATCATAAATTTCCGTGATTGTCGCAACGGTCGAGCGCGGATTTGCCGAATGGCTTTTCTGATCGATAGAAATTGCCGGCGAAAGACCTTCGATATCATCCACATCCGGCTTATCGAGACGACCTAAAAACTGCCGAGCATACGCGGACAGAGATTCAATATAGCGGCGCTGGCCTTCCGCAAAGATCGTGTCGAACGCCAGACTCGATTTTCCGGAACCAGAAAGCCCCGTGAAAACCACCATCTTGTCCCGCGGGATCTCAAGGTCGATGTTCTTCAGGTTATGCTCGCGCGCACCCTTGATGATGATTGAATTATGTTGAGGCATCTTTTTTATGGATCCCCGCCTGCGCGGGGACGACATCAGAATGTCGTTTTATCGTACATTAGGTAAATAATTTCCGATCTTGCAATCTACAAAATCATTTATTCTGTTAGAAATTCGTGAATCGGAAATTTTTGGTCAACGCTGAAAGGGCCCCGGTTTGCGGTCTCTAGGGGTGAAGTGAAGAATAGCACATAAAGACGCAATGAACAATCCAATTCTAAGAACAACATTTATTTCTTCGATTAAAAATTATGCAAATCATAGAAAATCCAAGATTAGATTATGAGAAATGGAAGATTCTTATAAGTAAAACCCCGCTTTGGATGCGGGGTTGGTGGGGTTGAAAATGATCAAATCAAAAATCTTTCTTATACAGAAGCCCTCTAATTTCTAAATTATAGAGCTCCGTATCAAGAACTGCGACTTCAAATGAGTCATCCCTCTTTAAGAGTTCTTTCCATGCGTCTTTGGCAATTTCTTTTGAAGAAGTCTTTTTGATGATCGAGCAGAGGTATTGTGTTGATGTTGACGGGTAACTGCATAACAAGTCTTTACATGACAAATCTTTAACTTTCTGACACCCATATGCAGTAATAATTGAGATAAGTTCGCTCTCGGTTAGCGTTTTTCGACGCTTGATTTCTTCAAAAGCACGGATAGCGACTAATGAATAGTTTGGGTTCTCAGAGTCTTCCCATTCCTCAATAACCCTCCAAAGCCATTCCGTGTCCTCGTTTTCCCATATTATATCTGACTCTTTTGCGAAGGCATGTACTTGCATCAAAAGCATACCTGCATTTCCCTCGGGCATATACCATCTCCTTTCTTCCTTTATTTATATATTTAATATACTCCATTAATTAGAGCATATTAAATATGTACGTGTCAAATCAAATTAAATGATTTTTTAATCTTCGTCTTTGTCACCGAGCACCGACTCGAGATAGACGATGGCGAGCGAGATAAAAACGGTGAGGATCGCGGCGTAGATAAACTTTGCGATGAGCGTATTCTTGTTGAGAGGAAAAATATAATTGATCAAATTCGAAATGGCGTCATTCCATGCAAGACCGGCAACGAGTGCCAAGGCCGCACTAATATAACCCAAAAACTTTCCGCGCGTTTTCTTCCGCACGGCATCCGCTTTTTTCACTATTTTTTCCGTAACCTCATTCGGTTCCATAGTGCCAGTATAAATGATGCTTGATTCATGAATCAAGCATCACAATTCTATTTTTTATTCAAGAGCGTCCTCTTATACGTATCCAAATGATTCAGGATCAAGCCCGTGCCTTTTGCGACACAGAAGAGTGGATCTTCGGCGACGTAGGCCTGCACACCGAGATAGCGTTCCAAAAATTCCGGCATGTGATGGAGTTGGACGCTTCCACCCGAGAGAATGATCCCCTTTTCCATGATATCTGCGACAAGCTCCGGCGGCGTGACGTTAAAAACATTCTGCACCGAGGCGACGATGTCGATCAGGAGCGGATTCAGAGCTTCCGCAATCTCGTTCGAATTAAGCATGATATCCTTCGGCAATCCCGTCACGAGGTCACGGCCACGAACACGCGATTCCATCTTCTCTTTTATGGGAATCGCGGAACCGATCTGTATCTTCACGTTTTCCGCCGTCTGTTCGCCGATCGCAAGGCCGTACTTCTTTTTCACATAATCCATAATGGCCTGGTCAAATTTGTTGCCGGCGACGCGCAGGCTCGCCCATGAGACGATATTGCCGAGCGCAATGACAGCTTGCTCGGACGTTCCGCCACCGACGTTCACAATCATGTTCCCGCTTCGCGCATTGATGGGAATGCCGGCGCCAAGTGCCGCAAGAATCGGTTCGCGGACAATAAACGCGCTTCCCGCGCCAGCTTCCCGCGCCGCATTCATCACGGCGCGGCGCTCCGTCTGCGTGATGCCGGCCGGAACCGAAATCACGACGTCCGGACGCAGAAGCGAAAACATTCCCGACGCCTTTTGTATAAAGTACTGGAGCATCGCCTTCGTGATGTAATAGTCGGCGATGACGCCGTCCTTCAAGGGGCGGTACGCGACAATTTCTTCGGGCGTCCGGCCGATCATTTCCTTCGCTTCAGCTCCCACCGCAAGCACCGTGTTCTCGGGGCGCGTCAAGGCGACGATCGTCGGCTCGTTGATGATGAATCCTCTGCCGGGCACAAAAACGACGGTATTCGCCGTCCCAAGGTCAATGCCGATTTTCTTGCGGAACATATGACCATTAAAGCGCCGAAATGACTGAAAGTCAAAGAAAAGATTCCTGATTCATGGATCAAGAATCATGAATCTTAAATTGTCTTCACGGACTCCAGTCGACGGAAACGCCGGTTACCTGAGGGCTAATGTTCTGCGTACTATTGGTGGTCAAAATGACGCGGTAACGGAAATACCGGTATCCGACATATGCCGTGTAATTTGTGATCGGGATCGGCGTGGCAGGATTGCCGGAATAGGTCGTGCTCGCCGTTCCGTCGGGACCCGTAAATGCCCACGGGCCGCTCGTGCTATTCGATACCGCAAACTGGAACGCGACATCGCCGGCAGGGAGGCCATTTAACGATCCCTGCCAGATCACGGAATTCAATTCCCCGCCGCTTGTCGAGGAGGTATCGAAAGTTGCCGAATCAAGCATGCCAACTTTAGCACCCGGAGGGGCCCACGCCGTCACCACCTCATAATTTGAAGTGTTTGTGCAAAACGAAGCACTGATATCGAGGCAGTTGAAACTGATCCAGCCGATCGAGTCGTTCCACGCGAACCCATGGAAGTTGCCCGATGAATCAATATAGACATCGTAGTTCGACGTTCCGCAAGTGCTCGTATTCGTGCAACTCAGGCTGATCCAGCCGATCGAGTCGTTCCACGCCCATCCCGAGAGCGTCCCTCCCCCATTATTCGTCACTTTATAATTGCTCGTTGAACAAACATTTCCGCTGGGCGACGTACCGCAATCGAACGAAATATAACCGATCGAGGAACTGGCGTAACCGGTGAGTTGGGTCGAGGTAACAAAAATATTATGAGTACCATAAAGGTCAATCCAGCCGATCGCATCACTCCATGCCCAGTGCTGGTTCGCCACCGAGCTGATGTTGGTAACTCCCGTTACCGTCGTAAAGGTCTGGCTGCCGGACGTGCCGCCGCCGGGGGTCGGATTCACTATGGTGATGGAAGAGGTTCCCGCAGAAGCAACGTACGTCGAAGAAACGACGGCGGAAAGCGAGGAAGACGAGACGTACGTGGTTGCAAGTGCCGAGCCATTCCAGTCGATCGTGGAAGAAGACATAAAATTTATTCCGGTTGCCGTGATGGTAAGCTGACCCGTACCGGCGACGGTTGATGTTGGAAAAATGGAGGTGAGGGTCGGTGCCGGATTCGGCTGGCTGATGGTATAGAATGCACTCGGATTGGATTGATTGCTATATTCGGTGGCGATCCAACCCGAGGAGCGGGCGGTGCTTGAAACGCGAAGCTCATCGATATTTCCATAGAAAGGAGCAGTGGTCGCACTATTCATAAGATATGCCATGGTTCCACTAAAACTATTCGCAGCGTTTCCGCAAACGGAAAGCGGCTTGATGGTAGTAACGCAGTTTTGATTCAAGGCACCATTTATATAGAGGTTATAGGTATTGGAGGCGTTGATAGTCGCGGCGACGTAGGTCCAGGTACTACTCGGAATCGTAACGGAAGAATACGCACCGACTGTAATCTTCGTCACGCTGTTATTGCCCTGATTTGGCGTCCACATGTTGGCACCGTCAAAAGCGATGGCGAGAGGATTGGCACCCGTTCCGGTATAAGTCGTCATAGTGCCCGAGGGGGTGATTTTTGTAACACTACTACCGCCGTAGTTCGCCGTCCACATGTTCGTGCCGTCAAAAGCGATACCGTAAGGCCCGCTGCCCGTTCCGGTATAGGTTGTCATGGCACCGGATGAGGTTATTTTTGTAACACTGTTATTACTGTAGTTCGCCGTCCACATGTTGGCACCGTCAAAAGCGATGGCGAGAGGATTGGCACCCGTTCCGGTATAAGTCGTCATAGTGCCCGAGGGGGTGATTTTTGTAACACTACTACCGCCGTAGTTCGCCGTCCACATGTTCGTGCCGTCAAAAGCGATACCGTAAGGCCCGCTGCCCGTTCCGGTATAGGTTGTCATGGCACCGGATGAGGTTATTTTTGTAACACTGTTATTACTGTAGTTCGCCGTCCACATGTTCGTGCCGTCAAAAGCGATGGCGTCAGGTGTATTGCCCGTTCCGGCGTAAGTCGTCATGGTGCCGGAGGGGGTGATCTTCGTCACGCTGTTGTCGCCGTAATTCGCCGTCCACATGTTCGTGCCGTCAAAAGCGATGGCGTAAGGATGAGAGCCGGTACCAGTATATGTAGTCGCGATTCCCGAAGGAGTGATCTTCGTTACACTATTGCCACTTTCGTCTGCCGTCCACATGTTCGTGCCGTCAAAAGCGATGGCGTAAGGATACGGACCAACATTAGTATAGGTCGTCATGGTACCCACTCCACCGCCGGAGATAAAATCCACTTTGCTTGCGTTTAATTGTAAAGCGTTATTGCCGGCACTATCGGAAATAATCGACTCCGGGCTCGAAAGATGGGTTCCGTCAGGATTAACCCAACCGGACAACGTTATAGCGCCGGATGGAGCGATCTTCGTCACGCCATTTGCAGTACCGACGGTAGCCCACATGTTTACGCCATCAAAAGCGATGGCTTCGGGATAACTACCCACACCCGTATAGGTCGTTATGACTCCGCCCGGGGTGATTTTTGTTACGCTGTTACCGCTATTATTCGCCGTCCACATGTTGGTGCCGTCAAAAGCAATAGACTGGGGAAGGCCACCGGTTCCGGTATAGGTCGTCATGGCACCGGACGGGGTAATTTTTGTAACACTGTTATTACCGGCATTCGCCGTCCACATGTTGGTGCCGTCAAAAGCGATGGCGTCAGGCTCACTGCCCGTTCCCGTGTAGGTCGTCATATTGCCCAACTTGTTAATTTCGGTCACGCTATTGCCGTAAAAATTTGCGGTCCACATGTTGGTGCCGTCAAAAGCGATGGCGTCAGGCTCACTGCCAGTCCCGATATAAGTCGTCATAGTGCCCGAGGGGGTGATCTTCGTCACACTGTTGTCATTTTGATTTGCCGTCCACATGTTGGTGCCATCAAAAGCAATACCTACAGGTCCAGAGTCTGTCCCCGTGTAAGTCGTCGCAACGCCCGACGGGGTAATTTTCGTCACACTATTCGCGCCTTCATTTGCCGTCCACATGTTGGTGCCGTCAAAGGCAATACCGTACGGCGTACTGCCTGTTCCGGTATAGACCGTCATAACTCCCGATGGAGAAACTTTTGTTACGCTGTTATTGCCCTGATTTGCCGTCCACATATTGGTGCCGTCAAAAGCGATACCATAAGGAACACTTTCATTTATTGAATAGGTTGTTCCGACCCCTGACGAGGTAACCTTCGTTACGGTATTGCCGTAATTCGCCGTCCACATGTTGGTGCCATCAAAAGCGATACCATAAGACTCGATGTTCCCCGAAGAATAACCCGTAACAGTACCCGATAAGGTAATTTTGTTTACATTGTTGTTGACCGGATTCGCCGTCCACATGTTGGTGCCGTCAAAAGCGATGGCGCCAGGACCATTACCTATCCCGTAGGTCGTCATGGTGCCAGAAGGAGTGATTTTTGTCACGCTAGCGCCGGTGTAATTTGCCGTCCACATGTTCACGCCGTCAAAAGCGATGGCGTAAGGCTCACTGCCGGTTCCGGTATAGGTTGTCATAGTGCCCGAGGGGGTGATCTTCGTCACACTGTTGTCATTTTGATTTGCCGTCCACATGTTCACGCCGTCGAAAGCGATAGCCTCGGGACCACTGCCAGTCCCAGAATAGGTTGTCATAACGCCCGATGGGGTTATTTTCGTGACGCTACTGCTAGCGTAGTTAGCCGTCCACATGTTGGTGCCGTCAAAAGCGATGCCAGCAGGTTCAGAACCAGTTCCAGTATAGGTCGTCATCGCGCCAGACGGGGTTATTTCCGTCACGCTATTTGCTCCATAGTTCGCCGTCCACATGTTCACGCCGTCGAAAGCGATAGCGTAAGGATGAGAACCCGTGCCGACATAGGTTGTAGCTCCACCCGACGGGGTGACTTTTGTCACACTATTATCGCCGTAGTTAGCCGTCCACATATTGGTGTGGTCAAAAGCAATAGCATAGGGATACTTTCCTTTTCCGGCATACGTTGTCATGACGGGCGAACCAAGCGCCGGTCCCGGAATGCTTATACTGTTGTTTCCGGAGCTTAAGGCGCCTCCTCCTATTTTTCCCGTTCCCGCGGTGACGCCGCTCACCGTGCCATTATTTCCGTTCACCGTTGAATCTTGCGCTGAAAGCGTCGTTCCGTTCGGAAGATGCCATACCCCCTGATAATTACTGTCCCACGTTCCGTTCTTGTTGGATTGATCGGATGAGATAGAAGAATTGCCGTAACAAACATAGATGCTCGTATTCGCCGTGCTCGAGAGAGATGGAATCTGAACCCAATAATTCACGGCACCGGTCGAAGCGGAATATGATTCGACCTCCCAATTGAGCTTCGTGGTACAACCCGCATCGGAGGTAAAAATAACGTCGTAGCCATTTGAATTTTGAACATATCCCCCGCTTGAGGTGGCGGCAAGCCAGCTATAGGTTCCGGAAACCAACATGGGGAAATTCGTGAGCGTGGTTGAAACATTTCCGTATGGCACCGTGATCTGACTTTCGTAAGAGTAGCCGTTATAAGAAGCTTGTGCGAACGGAGCGGTCCGCCACAGGACAAAAAGCCCGGCACCAAGCAGTAAAACCGTTGATACTAAGAAGAGTGATTTTTTATTGCCTGCATCCGGCATAGTTTTCATTCCTGATAATTATTTTAACAGAAAAAAATTTAATATCCCGGTATCGATACGTAGAGCGATCCGGTGCTCGTTGAATAATCAATACTCGAAGAACTGGCGAATTGATTGCCGGTGGATGTAACAGGGCCGGCCTGTCCCGGACCACCCGACCAGTCATTTTGGAAAAAAACATTATTGTTGCCGCGGACGACATAAGTTGACATCGTGCCCGTCGAGCCGCCCGACCATCCATAGACAACTGTCACTTGCTCCGTAGAAGGATCGTAGGTGCCGCCGTTCGTTACGACATTTCCGTTGCTATCGCGATACACATTGGAAAGGTAAAAGTAGCGGCTATAGGTCACGCTCGAGGTCGCGGACGTGATTACTATCGATTGGGTGCCCGTCGCCGGAGCGAACGGCGAGCTCGTCGTATTTAAATAGTAATGGTTCGCCGTTCCGGTTGCGAGGGCCAGCACATTATTCCAGTTTCCTCCCGACCATGCTCTCACATTATCGATCAATTCTTTTCCGAGCGATGAGGCGGCTTGCTCTTTGGTCGCTTGCGCGTTCGATTGCAATGCCGGAGCAATCATCGCGGCTCCCGCAACGACAAGAACCGCGCCGATCGCGACCGCGATCAGGATCTCGACCAACGATTGACCCCTATTCGTTCCTATCTGTTGCACCCTTTCATTCTAACATAATAGATATTTTTCGTTTTCGGAAAAATTCCTCGCAAGGCTTCCGCCTTCGTTAAAACTGCGGCGGACAAGCGGAATGGCGCCATCATGGATTTATCTATGAAACCCAAGGTCAGCGGGATTATCCCCGCCGGATATCCGACGAACGGCCCCTCCCGAGGCTTCAAATTTTTCACGCATTTTTGCAACGTTATCCAATAAACTGACCGTTGCCGGGGGAAGTTCCTTGCGCTTGGCGCGATGGCGAGACCAATAATCAATAACGAGCTTGCTGTCTCCAAAAATATGCTTTATCTTTTCTTTCTCGGCTATCTCAAGCGCATAGCGTAATGCTAAAAGCTCTCCATAATTATTCGTTGCATCGTCCCGCTCCACGCGATGTTTTCCGAATAGGTTCAGAGCCTTCTTTTTCATCGCTTTATGAAGAAGATTTTTTCCTGCTTCATCGGTCACGCTGATTTCAACGCCATCTCCCCGTCCGGTGCCAGCATCAAAATAAATGCCCTGTTCCAATTTTTTGCGTATCTTTATTTCATAGCGCGCGCCCTCCTCAAGCCATGCGCGCGCATCTTCGTTTGAAGAAAATCCTCGATACCGCGCACCTATAACACCGGAGACCATCCTTTCGCAGATACTCCAATCGTCCGTAACGCCAGACTTCTTGTCCGGTAAGAGGTAGGCGTAATATTTTTTCTTTTTGGAGGGCATGGGATATTTTATCCAATCAGCAACAAGGTCATACCGGCGAAAGCCGGTACCCAGATTTTTTTCTCTTATAGG
This sequence comes from uncultured Candidatus Saccharibacteria bacterium, assembly GCA_964442965.1. GTDB lineage: Bacteria > Patescibacteriota > Minisyncoccia > UBA6257 > 2-01-FULL-56-20 > CAJAQL01. The sequence continues at coordinate 4,828 of CAYUBE010000017.1, read as the reverse complement.
ATTTTGGATTCCCGATGGAGTTCACGCCTTATTCCGATACGGGACGGGAATGGCGCAGAATTTAACCTTTCTATGATTTCTTCTTTCGCGCACTCCGCTTCCTCTTTGGTTTTGAAGTCGACAGCCGCTGCGGAGCTATGTCCTCCCCCGCCGTATTTTCCGACGAGGCGCCCGAGGTGAATCTTTCCCTTATGCGGAAGCCATGGATTTTCGCCGACACCGACGCCGTACAGCGCACCCTTCCTCCTTGTGCGCACGCCATAGCGGATCTTCGGAAATAAATAATAGGGAGCGTAGCGGAGAAATTTTTTCTCATGGCCGATGAGATTGATAACGGTAACGTCGCCGTTTCGGACAAGATGCTTCCGATAGAAAGCGAGGTTCTGAGCGGTATCCTGCCGTGCGCGGCGGCCGGCCGCCGCGATGCGCGGGGATTTTGCAACATCATCCAGCGGAGAGGACGCAAGCAATCGCACGAGCCACTCAGCGTTCTCTGAATCCCTCTTCTGTGCATCAACAAAGCTATCGATAGCGAATGCCGGTTCTTTCATGAGCAGAGGTTCCGTGGGCGAGGCATATCGGGCGCCGTCGATGCTATCGAGCCATACCGTAAGCTCTTTCAAATATTCCGGCGGGTGCCAGTTGAAATTTCGCTTAAGCGTGGCGTACGTCAGATGGCAGCACGAAAAATAGCGAGGCCGATAGATGTGCGAAAGATCCTCATGAAATTTTTCCTTCCACTCCTCTTTTTTGAACGCAGTCGGATGATGATCGAACCAAAACGCAGTGCCCGGATGAAACGGAAAATCGAGTACGATCGGCGCGTGACGCTTTCCCTTGAATAAACGATGCTTTGCAAAAAAATGATCATCGATCCACTGCGATTGAAGGTCATGGTCAACGGGAACAAAATGCCCGATACGATCGCCGCGATTCTCGAGAAACGACAGCATGACCGCGGCTGATGCCCAACCATCAAAATCATTATGGAAATAGAAATCGTAGATCATGTTCTGGAGTGTCATTCCGCGCCCCGACGCGGAATCCAAATTTCTCTTTTTGTGATAAAAATTTCTATATTCTCTTTAGCGCTTCGATGCCGGGAAGTTTTTTGCCGGCGAGGAAATCGAGCATAGCACCGCCGCCCGTAGAAATAAAAGTGAATTTCTTATCAAGCCGGATCTTTTTCAGAAACATCACGGTCTCGCCGCCGCCAGCAACAGAAAGCGCCGCCCGGTTCCTGGCGATAGCCTGCGCGACTGCGCGAGAACCCTTGTCATACGGCGGCACGTCGATCAGGCCAAGGGGGCCACTCCACACGATGGTTTTTGCCGTAGCGATTTTTTTACAAAATGCCGCACGACTTTTCGGACCGACATCGACGATAGCATTTTTATACCACGCATAATCGACCGGCAGGACAAGATTCGGATAATGCGTAATTTTTCTGATCTCAGCGACATCATCGTCATTATCTCTTAATGATTTTTCAACATTCACGCCCCGGACTGAAAGCATGGTATTCGCCGGACCCCCACCGAGAATAAACCAATCCGCCCTGTTCCGAAAATAATGCAAAACGCCCAGCTTATCCGAAACCTTGGCTCCCCCAATAATCATAATGAGCGGTTTTTTCGGCGACTGCATAACTCGCGAGAGGTGCTTGATTTCCGCCTCCAGCTCGAAACCGACACAGCTCGGAAGATACTTCGTGATCGCCGCAACCGAAGCGTTTGCACGATGAGACACCGCAAATGCATCGTTCACATAAACATCGCCGAGCGATGCAAGATCGCGCGCAAATTTCAAATCGTTCTTTTCCTCTCCCGCCATAAAACGGAGATTTTCCAGGAGAAAAATCGAACGCGCGGGACTTAGAGCAACCGTCTTCCTTATATTCATAAAATCAAAATGGCCGATAAAAATAACTTTCTTCTTCAAAAGCCGTCCGAGATCAACGGCATCTTTCTTTAAACTGAATTTTTTTGAAGATATATCCAATCGAAAGGGCTTGCCCCGCGAAGCTCCGCTTAACGGAGCGGAGTGGGGTCGGCCACGATGGCTCAAAATGACAATTTTGCAACCATTCTTTAATAAAAATTTAACGGTCGGTAAAACTGCCTTCATCCGCCAATCATCTTCGGTATTAAAATCGAGCCGTAGAAGAACGGTTTTTTTTCTAATTTTTCTGATTTCGATCTTGCTTAAAAAACGGATCATAAAACGGAATTTTTTCTGCTTATTCCCTTAATCGCCGGTATATGCTGTCTTCGATGATTTGGCGATCTTCACCATACTTCATACGTGAGTATTCCTTCATCTTTTCGGCGAGTTCTTTCGCGCCGCCGTTCCATGAATCGGTGCCGATCTTCATTACGAACGCGCGCGAGGTTTGTCCGTTGATCAGGAGTCGCGTGAACGCTCGCAGGTTGTCGATATTGATCAAATCCTGGCGGCTGAACACCGGCTCGAACTGCTTCTCCAAAAATTCAGCATCCTGCGGGCCGACACGAAACGCCATAATCGATCCCACATTTCCGAAAACTGAATCGCGAATTTTGTCAGTGAGCTGGGCAATAAACTGATGCGCAACGATGAGGTCCAACCTGTATTTGCGCGCCTCGGACAAGATCGTCGAGATAGAATCGGTCGCGAAATTTTGGAACTCGTCGATATAAAGATAGAAATCACGGCGTGCAACGCCTTCCGCAACGTCCGCGCGCGAAAGCGCCGCCATAAGTATTTTTCCCGTGATGATGAGGCCCAAAAGCTGGGCGTTCAGATCGCCGATGCGACCCTTCGACAAATTGACGAGCAAAATTTTTCCCGAATCCATCGCCTCGCGGAAATTGAACGCCGACTTCGGCTGGCCGACGATCGGCCGCATATAATCATTCGAGATGAAACTCGTGAACTTTGAAGTGATGTACGGCGTCATGTTGGCGAGCGATGCCTCACCACCGGCCTTCGTCGCTTCCTTTTCCCAGAAATCAACAACCACAGGGTTCTTGATGCGCGCAAGCTTTCGGGCGCGGTATGCCGGATCCGAGAAAATACGGGGTACTTCAATTAAAGTCGCCGGCTCGTTTACCATGTCTTCCATCATGAGAAGCAAGGCATTCCGCATATATTGTTCGAACATCGGGCCGCCGGTCGTTTTGAGGTCATAAAGCTTGTCGAAAATGTTGATCATTTCATTCACGATAAACGTCTTTTCTTCCGGTCGATCAAAATTATAATCGAGCATGTTCATGCCCATCGGGCGCGCAAGATCACCGGCATTGAAATAGATAACATCATCCAAGCGTTCTTTCGGCACAAAACCAAGCGCGTTCTCGACGAGATCACCGTGCGGGTCGATGATCGCAAGCCCTTTTCCCGAACGAATATCTTCCATCACCAAGTTTCCGATCAACGTCGATTTGCCGGTTCCTGTCTGGCCGACGATATAGAGATGCCGCCGCCGATCTTCGTCTGTCATGTAAACCGGTTTCGTCTCGCCGCGGAAAAGCGCATCGCCCAAGCGAATCCCCTCCTTCGGCAGGTTTTCCGGCGGAGGCGCTTCACGCGACTTGAGCCATTTCACGCGCGGCGTCTCGGTCGATGAGATCGGCAAATGATAAAAGCTCGCGATCTCCTCGCTCGAAAGGATCATGCTTTGTCCCGTATCGAACGACCGGAAAATAAAATCTTTTATGATGCGCTTCGGATTGCGCGGCTTCACCACCTTGAAATCATTCCGCATCGGGCTTCCGAACTGGCCAAAGCCGGCACTCACGCCATGCAGAATATCATCCGCCTGAAACTGCGATCCGGCGGACGCTACGATACGAACATTCACCTGGAAAAGCGGTTTTGCGATCTTTGCCTGAAGAGCCTTCACGATTTCTTCGTCCACCACACGTTCACTTTTTTCTTTCGCTTTTTCTTCATCATTTTTGGGAACGAAAACTTCCCCTACATCTTTGAAAGACATCGAAAGCCCTTTGCTGAATACTTTTTTTGCCGGTTCGCCTTTTTTTAAAAGTTCGACATATTTTCTGATCGATTTCGCGGTATCTTTTCCTGCCGGCCGCATGACAACCTGAAGCGCAACTCCCTCGCCGATCTCGTTAATCTTCGCAAATGTTCCTAAAATCGGCTCGAAGGAATCAATGCCAAGCTCCATGTATGTCCGAATCGGCAAAGCGTACGATTCTTTCAGTGCGACATATCCCGCGGCAGTCGCACCGTTGATATTAAAAATATTGAAATCGTCGCGCAGAAGCTCGACGCTCGCGCCATTCCAGAGGCCCTGAATTTGTTTCGCTGCAGTTTCCGCGGAGAGCTTCGGAACGGAAAGGTAAAAGGAAACCTCTTCGCCGACATGTGGCACCGCGATCTCAAACGAAAACGGTTTTTTAGAAGACGAAAGGCCGCCCAACAATTCCTCGAAATGTGTTATCTCTGATTTAAAATCTTTCGCTTCGCTTTTGTTTTTATCGTCAGGCAACACCCGTGGAACTTTGATGAGAAAAAGAGATGTCTGGAGGGAATCTGAAAATCTTTTGATGCCGAACCATCGGATCAGAAAATAAAGACCGATGCCGGCGGCGATGCCAATGACAAAAACAGAAAGGATTAAAAAAAACGTCATGGATATATTCTAACATTCCTTGCGCTTCGGCGAAAGGAAAGAAGTCCAAATAAAAGAAAAGAGCCCGCCTTCGAAGAAAAAACGAAGAAGGCGGGCTGAAAGAAAAGAACTCGCTAAACCTTAGCGATAAGGAGTCCCGAGTTAAGGAGCATTAAGTGTGTTTTTCCGGCGGAGATTTTCGTTTGGGTTTTT
>CAYUBE010000016.1:0-24215 GCA_964442965.1 uncultured Candidatus Saccharibacteria bacterium | reverse complement strand
CCAGTGGCAAGGTGGGACCCTCTGCAGGGAGTTTTGACGGGACGGATGACTATGTAAATATTTCATCCATCGACTCTTCTCTGAGTGGTTCTCAGGGAGCTATTGCGCTATGGGCATATCCTATGAGCACCGCGACCTCGACAACGGGTTACATTTTTTCATCCTGGGGACCTTCTTCGAATAGGTTCTATATTTCTTATTATCCACCACCATCCAACACGGTAAGCGTGACAAGAAGTAACCCATCGGTCAGCATAGGGTTAGGAACTATTCCGCTGAATAGTTGGTATCACATCACATTAACGTGGAACAGCTCCATGATGTATGGATATCTCAACGGTAACCTTATCGCATCTTCGAGTTACACAAACTCCAGCTCCCAAGGGGGAAATTCAACCATTGGAGCTTATCAAGATGCCCCGGCTCAGCTGTTTCCGGGGAAAATTGATGATGTCCGCATTTACAACCGCGCTCTCTCGGCGGCAGAGGTGCAGGGTTTATACAATGCCGAGAAATAACGTAGAATCGCTTTGCGAGCTACGGGGCGAGCGGGCAAGGTCCGGGACTCAGCATTAAGATGGATGCTGAAATGAATTCGGGATGACAGGAAAGATTCCTCGTCCCTCGCAAAACTTCGGGACAGGCTCCGCTCGGAATGACCAAACGAAGGCAATCGCATGTTCGGAGTCGAACTCCGAGCATTTTCTTAAACTACAGATTGAGCCCTGGCTTATTGCCGATCTCGTAAGTGGTGCTGTTATCGCCGCCGTCGGTGGTCACAACATCGTTGGATCCGCCCGCCCCATATTTTTTGCTTTCCATAAAGGCATTGATCTCAAAATAATATGCGCCGTTGGTGGTCGTCGCGGCATAGGAATAATAATAGCTGGCGTTATTCGTGGGATCCACCGGGAGCGAGGAAAGGGGAGTGCCAATGGTTATCTGAGAAAAGTTGACCGGCAACCATCCTGTTGAATCGTTCTTCCGGTACAGAGTGACGGTCGTACTGACGTCCTTCGCATAGGTATTTACAAAAACACCGCAGTTCGCAGTCGAAGTTCCCTGTCCAGCTATTGTCGAGAGATAGCAACTGCCGTAGCCGGACGATGACGAAGCAAGGTTGGGGTTCGCCGTGTCCACGAGATAGAGCGAGAGGGCGCTGCGCAGCGTGCTCAGATCCGAGATGCGCGAGGAATCACGCGACTGACGAAGCATCTCCGCCGGGTTGATGGTCAGAACCACGACGATCGAAAGGATCGCGATGATAGCGATCACGATCAGAAGCTCGATGAGCGTGAAGGCATCACGTGCACTTGTATCATTCTTTCGATGGGATAAAAAATATTTCATGGAGAAATGGCAACTTTTATTTTAATTCCTCCCGCGACCGCCTCGACCCGATGAATCTGAAGACGAGATAGCTGACAAGAACATCAATAACAAGCAACAACGCTTCCGCTATCCCCATGTTTTTCATCATGGCATTATAAGCTGTAAAGGCTTCAGTATAAGGTTCCTGAATCACGATACCCCAGCCGTATTTCGAAATTGGCTCGTACACCAAGAAGTTATTCTGATTTCCGGACGGGTCGCTCGTGATCATCTCGCCGCTTTCTCCGGCGAGGATGTTTTTGACCGGCGCAACCGATGCGAGATTGACGACGCCGTCGGTTGCTGAATATTTCGGATGCGCCACGACGTTACCCTTTGAATCTACGATGTAGGTAAACCCGTAGGTTCCCGTAGAAAGCGCGTAGCCAAAATCGAGAAAGTTATCCGTAGGGATCTGCATAACGAGTATGCCAATAACGTCGTTACCATTGAAGACGGGAGCCGCGATCTCGATGACATTGAGGGATGGGGTTGCGGCACGCCTCACCACGGAAGATACGACGACAGTGTCAGTTTGTACCGCCGTCGTATACCACGACGTGCTTGATGCGTTATTCCCGATTCCTCCGATCAGTGTCGGGTAGGCCGACTGTTCAACGCCGTTGCTATCGAAAAAGACCATGCGGTCGATGTAGGGATCGTAGAATGAGGGATTATTCTGTGCGTCTCGGACGACCGATGCGGCGGCGTCCCAGTTTCCCTGAGATACCGCGGCGACGATTTTTGGCGACACCGCCAAGGAAGATGCTATCTCCGTAAGGCGATTCAGTTTGAGTTGGATCGCGGCGGAGGCGATATTTTCCTCGTTTTGGAGTTGTGAGGAAACCTGTTGTTTCAAGGTAAAGCCGTTATTGTAGTAAAACCAGCCGACACAGATCGGGAGAATGAGAAAAATTATAAAAACGACAGCCGTTACGGTGGCCTGTGAGGTCCGCGAAGAATAACCAGAGAGTTTCATGTCCTCTTTATGATAAGTCGGATAGATGCATCGTGCAACGAAAAGTTATCCACAAGAAGGGGCGATTTCAAGAACATTGTCGTGAGCCTCACGTTTCTCGCATTTCGCGAAGATGAGACCGTTTTTTGAGCGCCTCGCGCTTGTCGGATTTTCTGCGCGTTCGGCTGAGGCCAAGCTCCAGTTTGATAAAACCGTTTTTGAGATATGCCCTCAAGGGAATGAGGCGCCGGCTTTTGTCCTGGAGCACGCCAGTGATATTTTTTATTTCATCTTTGGCGAGTAATAACTTTCGAGCGCGATCCTCGGTGTAGCCCGCGGGCATATTTTTCGGTTGATATGGCGGAAGATGTGAATTGACGAGCCACGCTTCGCCGCCGCGGATCAGAACCTGTGCGCCCGCGATCTGAAAGTGTCCACCTTTCGCGCTTTTTACCTCATACCCTCTAAGTTCAATGCCGGCCTCGAATTTCTCTCCGATATCGTAATCGAACCGCGCTCGTCGGTTTTCTGCAATAATGTTGGAATCAATAATAGATGTCATTCTAGAATTTCTTAGAGATCCTTTGCGTACCTCCCTGCTTCGCCAAAGCTACGGTGGACATGCAGGATGACTCCGCCGAGTGCGGTCACATCTTTTCCGGGGCTTCGATGCCGAGGAGATTAAGGCCGTTTTCGAGAACCTGCGCTATTGCTTCGGTGAGTAATATTCGTTCGCATTCCCGCTCCGAGCCGATGATCCTGTTTCCGTTGTAGAACGCGTTCCATGTTTGCGAAAGCTCGAACAAATAGAGGCAGAGATAATGCGGCGCGAAATCTTGGAGCGAGGAAGCAACGATCTCCGGGAAGCGCGACAATTTACGGAGGACAGTCCTTTCGCTGTCCTGCAATTCGCCGAGATGGGACACTTTTGATATTGATGTCGCATTTTGATATTTTTCCGGCGCTTTTGAGAGAACGCTTTTTGCGCGGGTCGCGGCGTATTGGATATACGGACCGCTCATGCCGTGGATGTCGAGCGCCGCGTCGAGATCGAAAACAATATCCTGATAGGTGTCGTACTTGAGAAGCTCGAATTTGATGGCTCCGTTTGTGACGGCTTTGAGCGATGAGAATTCGCCATATTTTTCACGGAGCACACCTTCCATTTTTTCAAGAAATGTTTGGATCGAGATCGTGGTTCCCTTACGTCCACTGATTTTCACCTGGGTCGCGCTTTCTTCGACCGGCATGCCGAGCTCCCTCGCTGTTTTACGCGAAAGATAAACGAAGCCGTAATTTACGTGATGATAGTGTTCGGCTTCCTTCGTGAAACCCAGAACACGCAGCGATTCCATGACACTTTCTTGGGGATAAGTTTGGGTTTGGTCAATGACGTTCACGATGGCGTCCGCGTGCGTGAAATCATGCCGGACCTCGCCACTGGTGGAGACCGTCATATAGAGCGGCTCCGTCTGGGTTTTCCAATCAAGTTTCTCATAAGTGAAGTCAGGGAGAACGCCGAACTTCCAGAGATGATTCGCGATATCGTTGCCGACGTAGGTCGGCACGCCGTTTGATCGGACGATGATCTTGTCTTCGGCGCCCGGCATTTTGATGACCCAGCATCCTTTCCGCTCGCCGTCGGTCGCCTGATAAAACGCAGATTTTGTTTTTAAGAGATCGAATGTTTTTTCCCAAAATTTTCCTTTCAAAATATCGCTCTCGCGGACGATAAGATCATAAGAGATGTTAAGCTTTGCGAGAACCTCGAGTGTTTCACGGAGAATTTCAAGCGTCAGTGTTTCTGCGCGCTTCGCCTCTGGCGTATTCTGCTTCGCAATATTTATCTGGATTTTTTCTTTTTCTTTTTTTAATTTTTCATCTTCCTCGATCCTTTTTTCTATATCGGTGTATGCTGCAGACGCCCAGGCAATGGTCGTCGGGAAGTCACCTGGCTTTATAATTTTTTTCTTTTCGGCGATGAGAATCGATGCGATTTGCTGGCCGACGTCATTGTGATAATAGAGCGCTTTGGCATCATATTTTGCGAAGCGATAAAAATTCATCAGGGCGTCGCCGATGCAGGCGTTCCGAAGATGGCCGATATGAGGTTCTTTATTGGGGTTGATCTGCGTGTGTTCCACGAGGATCCGCTGATTTTTCTTCACGGGCGCGCCGTACCGTGGGCCGGTCATTATAATATTCGCAGCTTCGTCCGCCAGAAATTCATCGGAGAGCCGGAAGTTGATGAACCCCGGTGCGGCGACCTCGGTTTTTGCGATGAGCGGCGAGGAAACGCCGCGCGCGACTTCGCGCGCTATTTCCATGGGTTGCCTGCGGAGTTTTTTCGCAAGCGTGAACGCCAAATTGGTCGCGAAATCGCCATGGTCCGCGAGCGCGGGATGTTCAAGTTTGATATCGCCGTTTCCGACCGGAATGTCAGCCTCCGCTGCGGCATTTCGGACGACGGCCCTGATTTCATCTTCTATCATAGGCACAGTTTAACGCATTCCGAGATTTTCTGCGATATTCCCGCCGTGAAAATATTGCAGAGATACGACCTCGATATTTTTTTGAAAAATCGCTGATTTTCTGCTATCGTGGTGGGATATGGCTCAAAAATCTCCAAAAAAATCGAAATCGGCGAAACATCAAAAATCCACATTTTTTCGCCCTGTTTTTTTGGAAGACGATTTCAGTTTGCCGAGGTCAGAAGAAAAGGTTTTGGCGTTTTGGAACAATCATGGGATTTTTGAAAAGTCGGTTGCGAAGAACGCGCCCAAAAATAAAAACACGAAAGCGAAGGAATTTATTTTTTATGAAGGCCCGCCGACGGCGAACGGACGACCGGGCGTTCATCATATTTTAAGCCGGGCGTTCAAAGATATTATTCCGCGCTACAAGACGATGCAGGGGTTTTACGTCCCGCGCAAGGGTGGATGGGATACGCATGGTTTGCCGGTCGAGATCCAGGTCGAGAAACAGCTCGGGCTGAAATCGAAAAAGGAGATCGAACAGTACGGCGTCGCGGAGTTCAATAAGAAATGCCGCGAATCGGTTTGGGAGTTCAAGGACGAATGGGAACGCATGACGAAGCGAATGGGGTTTTGGCTTGATCTTAAAAATCCCTACATTACCTACGAACCGGAGTATATGGAAACGCTGTGGTGGATCATCGCGCAGTTTTGGCGTAAAAAATTTTTATATAAAGGCCATCGCGTGGTGCCATGGTGTCCGCGCTGCGGCACGGCACTTTCATCGCATGAGCTCGCACAAGGATATAAAGAGGTCACAGATAATTCAGTATACGTTAAATTTCATTTGAAGCCCGGCCAGCAGTTCGGTACGCACGTCACCAAGGATGCAGCTTATGTTTTATCATGGACGACAACACCATGGACCTTGCCGGGAAATGTCGCCCTTGCTATGGGTGAAAAAATTTCTTATACCGCGTTGCGGGCAGGGGGCACTCGAGAGCTCTATATTGTCGCAAGCGATCTTGTTAAAACTGTTTTTAAAGACCAGGACGTCGAAATTGTTCATCACGATATAAGCGGGAAAGACCTGTTGGGTCTCAAATACGAACCGCTTTTCGACGTAAAACCGCTTCAGAAGGAAAAGTCCTACCAAATTTATCAGGCGGATTTCGTGACGACGACCGACGGCACGGGTGTGGTGCATACGGCCGTGATGTACGGCGAAGATGACTATGCACTCGGCAAAAAGATCGGCTTGCCGGAACATCACACCGTGAGCGAAGACGGGAAATTTACGAAGGATGTGCCGGGTTTCGAGGGATTGTATGTGAAATCCAAAGGAACCGAGGAAAAAATATTCGAGCACCTGAAGCAAAACGGAAATTTTCTCCGCACGGAGGAATATAAACATGAATATCCGCACTGCTGGCGGTGCGGCACGCCTATTCTTTATTACGCCAGAACCTCTTGGTTCGTGGCAATGTCAAAGCTTCGCAAACAGCTTATTGCTTCAAATAAAACTATTAACTGGATTCCGGGACATATCAAGGGCGGCCGTTTCGGCGAGTGGTTGAAGGAAGCAAAGGATTGGAATTTTTCCCGTGAACGCTACTGGGGAACGCCGCTGCCGATCTGGGAATGCCGCGACTGCGGCCATACGGCCGTCGTGGATAGCATAGAGACATTAAGCGATCTCGCGGGTGGATCGAGAAATAATTATTGGGTGATGCGTCATGGTGAAGCGGAAAGCAACCTCTTTAACATCATCGATTCGGGCGAGCGGAAATATCTGCACCTCACGCCGCGCGGTAAAAAACAGGTACTGGCTTCGATCACGAAGTTCAAGCATGCGCTTGCGAAAAAAAAGATGAAGCTTGATATGATCGTAGCATCTGATGTAACGCGAACGCACGAAACAGAAGAGATTGATGCGTCGGTTTTTGCCGGAGAAAAAGTACTCCTCGACAAGCGTCTCGAGGAAATTCATCTGGGACCGACGCTCGCAGGTTATCGTGACGGAAAATATGGTAAGGATTTCCCGACTTATAAATCGCGCTTTGAGACGCGACCGGAGGGCGGGGAATCGCTCCGCGACGTCCGTACGCGAGTCTGGGACTTTCTGGCGGAATACGAAAAGAAATATCAAGGCAAAAATATCTTGATTGTGACGCATGAATATCCAGCCTGGATGCTGTTTGCGTCCAGTGAAGGATGGAGCGAGAAGCGCGCGATTGCGGAAAAAGAAAAACTCGGGGAAGATTTTCTCGAGTTCGCCGGGATCCGCAGGCTTGACGTTCGGAACGTATCACGGAATGTTAGCGGAGAGATTGATCTCCATAAACCGTATATTGATCGCATTACGATACCGTGTAAAAAATGCGGAGCGGTGATGCGTCGGGTGCCCGAGGTTGCCGATGTCTGGTACGATTCCGGCGCGATGCCCTTCGCTCAGGGACATTGGCCGTTTGAAGGCAATAGGCGATCCATGATCGGCGATCAGAAACATCCGGCGGCATATCCTGCCGATTATATTTCAGAGGCAGTCGACCAGACGCGTGGATGGTTTTATACATTGCTCGCCATTGCGACGCTTTTGGGCTATGGGGCGCCCTATAAAAACGTGATCTGTCTCGGGCATATTAACGATAAGCACGGACAGAAGATGTCGAAATCGAAAGGCAATGTCGTCGACCCGTGGATGGTGATGGATGCCTATGGCGTAGATGCGGTGCGTTGGTATTTTTATACTGCGACGCCGCCCGGCGAACCAAAAAATTTCGACGAAGCAGAGGTTGGCAAGGTTCTGCGCAAGGTACACCTCATCGTTTATAATTCATTTGTTTTTTGGAAGACGTATGCGAAAAAAGATCGGCTAACCGCTAATCGCCGATCGCCCAACGTCCTCGACCGTTGGATCCTCGCGCGGCTCAATGAACTTACGGCCGCTGTCGCTAAAAAGTTGGATCATTACGAGGTTCGCGAAGCTGCACTCGAGATAGAGGCGTTTATTGACGATCTTTCTCGTTGGTATATTCGCCGCTCGCGGCGCAGGCTTCAACGGCCGGAAAGCAAAAAGGATCATGAGGCGGCATCCGCAACGCTTAGGGTCGCGCTGTTCTCCCTGGTGAAGATGATGGCGCCGTTCACGCCATTCTTTTCGGAGGCGCTGTATGGTTCGCTTGGCGGGAATAGGGAATCAGTACATTTGGACGAATGGCCAAGGGTCGACCAAAAAACGATCGACAAGAAGTTGATTGCAGGAATGGCGTCGGTGCGCGAGCTCTCGGCGCTTGGCCTCGCGAAGCGCGCGGAAGCGGGAATAAAAGTTCGCCAACCATTGGCGTCAATGACGATCGGCGTCAAGCTTGCCGAGGACCTCGGGCAGATTTTAGCCGACGAAGTAAATGTAAAGAAGATCCTGTTCAATAAAAAAGCCGGGAACGGCGTTCTCCTGGATGCGGCGATCACGCCTGCCTTGCGTGCGGAAGGCATCCGGCGCGATGTGTCCCGTATGACACAGGAGTTTCGGCAGAAAGCGGGGCTTCGACCAAAAGACCGGATCTCCGTTTTCCTTGTTGCGCCAGAAGAAGCCGTGGATGCGATTCGTGCGGAAGAAAAAATATTCTTGGCCGATATCGGCGCAAAAAGCATTTTCTATTCCCGCTCGGAGAAATTCGATGCTGAGGAACTTGGCAAGTGGGAAGGCAAGGAAATTTGGATCGGTATAAGGAAAATATAAAAAATTTTTTGTGAGCACTCATCTTCAACGGAACAACTTTGATGTCTTGAGTAGGGATTATGACATGGCGCGGAAAGGTTATCCGCCAGCATTGTTTCGGTATCTCAAAAAACTGGCGCACGGCATTGAGGCGTCTCGGTCGTACGCCATTTATAAACCTGATTGGGAAAACAGATACTGATTTACTCAAAGTTGCTTTTTTGCAATCAAAGCCTCGAGATCGGTATTTTCCGAAAATTTTTCCGAGGGGATCGCCTTGCGAAATGCAGCTTTGAGATCCTTCTCGAATGCAGGCGCATGTTTCCCAAGTAGTGCTTTGGAACTGAACGACATCGAATAGAAATATCCAATAATTCCTTTGAGGTCCCATACATTCCTTATCCTTTGCTTGTAAACCCTGAATGTCTTAAAAGGCGACTCGTGAATGAAATCTTCAAAGTGTTTCTCCGATACTTTGAAATATCCTTTCCCCGCGCGACGATGTTCGCCGAGATACTTTTTAATGACGCCCAGTGCCGCGTATCGCCACCTGCTTTTTGGCGTCCAAGTGGTGTCTTTCCGCCGCTCAGAAACGATCACGACACCTCCTCCAGGTTCCAGTATTTTATAAAGCATGGCGAGTGTTTTTTTCTGGTTCATCCAATGGAACGAACGTCCCATTACAACGAGTTGAAATTTGCCCATACTTATTTTCAGATCCTCAGAGCTTCCTTTTACCCATTTGATATTTCTAACTCCGGCTTTTTGCGCGATTTGCTTTCCCTCTTTCAGCATCGCCGCATCAGGATCCATGGCGATCACTTCTTTGAAATAGGGCGCAAGCGGCACAGAAAGCTGTCCTGTGCCACAACCGAGATCGAGCATACGACCACCTTTATCCAATTTGAATTCCTGAACGACATACTTGAAAAATCGCTTCGGATAACCGGGCCGGTAGCGAGCGTAATAATAAGCTGTACTTTCAAAAAGGTCTTTCCTCATACTTTTTAGACTTTTTTCTATAATTCATAGTATAGCTTAAAAGCCTAACCGAGGTCTCTTGGTCTCTCGATAATAAAACTAGCGCGTTGCGGTACTGGAATTACAACGCGTGAGCCAGATGAACTATTTTTGAGATGGGTTCTAATCGCAGGCTTTTCAATTTGCGATGTCTTTGTTTTCTGAACGCAGGGATCTCCGATTTTCGCTTGGGTAGCAGAAGATCAAATTTCAATAATCACCGGAAGAATCATGGGGCGCCTGCGGGTTTTGTTGTAGATGAACTGGCCCACCTGATCACGGATCAGGGTTCTCAGGTAATCCGCTTCAATGTCGCGATAATTTGGCAAACGTTGGGTGATGCTCCGCACGCGCTTGCGAACCTCCTCGACGATGTCCTGATTTTCTTTGAGATAAATGAAGCCACGCGAGATGATATCGGGATTTTTGAGAAGCTTTCCCTTATCGCGGTCAAAGGTCGCGATGATAACGAGCATGCCCTCCTGCGCCAGGGCACGTCGGTCGCGGAGGACGATTTCCTCGACGTCACCTACGCCCAAGCCATCGACCATAATATAGAACGCCGGTACGGTTTCGTCGGTGATCTTGAAATCGCTTTTCGTGAGCTCGGCTACCTGGCCGTTATCCATGAGGATCACATTCTCTTTCGGGATGCCGGCCTCACGTGCCGTAACGCCATTCGCAGCGCGCATGAAGTAGTAGCCGTGGATCGGCATAAGAAACTTCGGTTTCAAAAGATCGATGACGAGCCGGATGTCTTCCTTTGGTGCGTGACCGGACGAGTGGATGTCGACGAGTGCGGAATGATAGACGATGGCACCCTGCCGCGCGAGATTATCTTTTACTGACTGCACGCTTCGTTCATTGCCCGGAATGACGGATGAGGAAAGCACAAACGTATCGCCCGGTTTGATCGTGATGTGGCGATGTTCGCCGGTTATGATTTTCATGAGGCTGGCATTCGATTCGCCCTGCGCGCCAGTTGAAAGGATGAGCAGCTTGTCGTCCTTCATGCGGTGCGCTTCTTCAATCGGAATAATGGTTCCTTCCTTCGCCTTGATGAAGCCGAGGTCCTGCGCGATCTGGACATTGGTTTTCATTGAGTAACCGGAGAACGCAACCTTACGGCCAAGCCGTTCGCAGATCTTAATGATCTCGCCGATGCGGGTAAGGAGCGATGCAAAGGTTGCCACGATGACCCGCCCTTCTGCCTGTTTGAAAATCTCCTCAAGATTTTTTTCGACGGTCTTTTCCGAGATCGAGTGGCCGGGCTTTTCAGCGGCGGTGCTGTCTACCATGAACGTATGGACGCCCATCTTTCCAATGGCGGCAAACTCGTCGAGTCCTTGTGGATTGCCGGCATCGTCGTATTCGATCCGGAAGTCCGCGAAGTGAACGACATTGCCGATCGGCGTTTTCAAAAGTACGCCAGTCGTTTCCGGAATGGTGTGCGGCACGCCGAAAAAGTACGCCGTGAAATAGTTTGAGAGCTTGATCTCGTCGCCGCTCTTCACGGTGAGCACGTTCATTTTTGGCGCATTCGGAAAATCTTCCTGGCGCTTCTCGATGATGGCTTTTGTGATGGAGGTCGCGTAGATCGGGGGATTGCCGAGCTTCTCAAGAACATGCGGCAGGCCGCCGATGTGGTCGTAGTGGCCGTGCGTCAGGATTATCCCGTGGATATTGTCCTTTCTCTTCTCGAGATAGGACATGTTTGGGATGATATAATCGATGCCTGGCGTTTCCTCTTCGGGGAATTGGAGACCGATATCAATGATCACAATCTCATTTTTGTATTCGAGGAACGAACAGTTGCGCCCGATTTCTTCGAGGCCGCCGAGCGGGATGAGGCGGACCGCGTCTTCATTTCTGCCGTGCGACGCTGCGGACGGTTTACTCGCTTGGCCGAAATTGCTATGCGTGAGGCCGCCCGAGACGCCTTGCGGCATGCGCGGCGTTGATTTCCTGGCATTCCCTGGATGTCGCGGCTGTCCACCGGAAAAATTCTGGCGCTGCAGGTCTTCGGTCGAGAAATGGCGCAACGGACGCGGCTGACCACTCGTTGGTTTGGGCGTTCCGCTAGCGGATCTTGCCGGGTGTTGTCCCTCTCTGCCCCGAAATGATTTTTGGGCATGCGATCCGCCTTCATTCATGGGCCTTGGCGGACGCGGTCCCGCGCCGCCTTGAAAGGGCTTTGCGGGGCGAGGTCTGCTTTCGCTGATAAGCTTCGGCGGGCGAGGCCTGATCTCCGGAGGTTTGATGTGCGGCCGGTCGTTGTTGGATTTAGTTGAGTCGTTATTTTTTTTGAACATAGTTTTTTATATTTTACTTTCGTTGTTTATTTTTCTGCCATTCCCGCGAAAACGGGAATTCATATTTTTTTATTTCTTATCTATTGTTTTTAATTTTTTGAGTGCTACTGAAACTGAGCTGACGACTATACCTGTCTTTTTTACAAAATTGATGGACCATTTCGGTTTTCTTTTCCCGCTCCACACGATAATAAGCTTATTGCATCGATCACCGATTTTTTTAACATGTTGACCATAAAAATATCCTATTTCTATCCACGTCCCTTCTGAAGGTGCGATGCCTGGGTTCGCGATCATAATGTCGGCGCATTTGATGCCATTCAGGTCGTCGGGGAAAAATGTGTCGGGCGATGTTTGATCGGAATCAAATTCCCAGTCATAAAAATCAAAATCAGTTAGCTTCTTAAAGCGCTCTTTCCAATTGTTTTCGTATTCATTCGATTGGCCCGCAAGGTAAACCCTTGGTTTCCGTTTCATAAAAATTCAAAACAATATTCTATATCGTGCTTGTACTGCGTAGCTTTAGCGAAGCAGTGCCGAGGAGGGGATTTGGATACTTAAGACCTTGACTTCGCTCGCATCTTCCGCCAGTGCGCCCCGTCACATGTGCCCCCTAGAGGATTCGAACCTCCATATCCTTACGGATACACGCACCTGAAGCGTGCGCGTCTGCCAATTCCGCCAAAGGGGCACAGGTGACGGGGTAAATCTGCCGGCCTGCCCCCGTCCCATTTTTATTGACGACTTTTAAAAAGTTTTGGTGCAGTTTTTTCTCGTGCCTAATAATACGTCTGGCGGTGTTTTTAAAAGTGCGATGGGGTTCCGCCACCTCGGCATTCCATCATCTTACTTGCCTCGCCGTAGTCCCGCTAGGCGGGACGAAAGAGAGAGCTTCAGGAAGAATAACCCCACTATCTTCAATTCACAACTCAGCAATCTTCAAAACCTTTATTGAAAATTATTGAATTGTACATTGGAAATTACTTGTGAGATTCCGCCAGGAAAGGTGCAAATAAACGGGAGGATGACGAATTGAATGCTCAGTATAGCATAGATTGAGTGAGGGAGTCAAATGTTTGCATGGAAGGGCGCCATATTATTAAAAATATATTAAAAGATTTTTGACTCACTTGTAGTTGATATTATTATTGAACCTATGCCTAAAATGACGCTGGAAAAATTGGCAATAATGGTGGCAAGGGGATTCGAAGAAATCCACGAGAAAATCGATGCCTTATCCCGGGAATTAGATATTGTGAAACAGGACGTCACGGTTTTAAAGCAAGATGTTGCGATCTTGAAGCAGGACATGCACGAAATTAAAGAAGAAATGCGATTGCAACGTTCGGAGTTGCTGCACATAAACATCAGAACGGAGCGTCTCGAAAAAAAACAGGAATATAGTAGGTAAAGCTATTTCAGCGCTCTCGTTGTTTCGAGATACCAGTTGGGTACGTCGCGGAAAAGGTCGGAGGGATCGCTCAGAGTGCTCGTGGCGATCCCTTGAACGTTTTTACCTGCAGCATAGAGGTCGTCCGTTGAGTAAAGGAAAATGGCGGGAGTATCGGCGACAATATCGTTCTGCGCTTCGGAAAGTTCTTCTGTTCGCGACGCATCGTTCATATTCGTTCGTGCCGCTTCGATCAGGCCGTCGACTGTCGGATTGTCGTAGGTCGCCAGATTAAGACCGGGCGAAAATCGTTCTGAGGAATCCCAAAAGGCGTAAAGATCGGAACTTGGTCCCAGGATATTTCCGAAGAGCAATGCTTCATAACCGCGATTATTTACGGTATCGCTCATAATGGTTTCAGGAGAATCGGTCGCGATGGTGGTTGGTATTCCTATGCTTTGCCAATCGTTCTTGACGATCTCCGCGGTTTTTACAAGGAAGTCGATGTCGGGGACGGTGATCGTCACCGTAAGCGGGATGGTGGTCACCTTTTCTTTTTTTGAGCGATTCCCGTTTGTGTCGAGTTTCCAGCCGGCGGCATCAAGCGTCGTCGAGGCGAGGCCTTGCGAGCTGGTGGGAACTGCCGCGGCCAGCAAAGAATATGCAGCGTCTTGAGGGATCGGTCCGCCATCCGTGATGCCATTGCCCCCGAGCGCTTGCGAAACGAGGTCGTTCCTGCCGATGGCGAGCGAAAGGGCGCTGCGCACGGCAGGATCTTGCAGCGCTTCGTTTGAACTTTGGTTCAGAAAAATCGCGTAATAATCCGTCGTACGGAAACTCGCAAGATCATAGGGACGGTCAATTTCCTGAATCTCCGCGGGGGATGCAAGCGCGAACCCGTCGACCATGCCGGTATTGAATGATTTTACGAGATCAGTTTCGTTTCGAAAGAAGGAGAAGGTAAAGTTCGAGATCAGCGGTTGGGTACTGAAAGAACCCTTCCATGCGGTGAGCTGGTAGGAAGAGATAAAACCGTCCGAGCCCCGGTCGTAGGACGTGAATTGATACGGCCCGCTGCCGATCGGCTTCAGGTTATAATCGGAGAGCCGCCAATTTCCCGGCGGGACATCGCCGAAAATATGCTTGGGAATAATGTAAAGATTTTGAAGGTTGTCGCCGAAGAATGCGTAGGGGGCGGGGAGGGTGAATTGTACCTCGAGTTCGCTCATCCGGTTTGCCGTGACGCCTTGCCAGTTTGCGGCGAGCGGCGATGCCGCATCGGGATTCTGAATGCTCTGGACGGTAAAAATTATGTCATCGCTCGTAAGCTGTTCGCCGTCCTGCCAATGAAGATTAGGTTTCACGCGGATGGTCCATGTTTTTCCATCAGGCGATGCGGCGATCTCGTCGGCAACATCAGGCACATTGCTGTAGACCATCTTTACAATATCCAGGTCTGTCTCGGATGAAGCCGTGACGGGGTTTACGTATTCCGGCTGACCGACGGCGCCCTCGGTGTAGTCGCCACCTGCGGCGGGCACGGTGGTCGTCGCTTGGGCGACGAGGATACCGATCACAACGCAAAAACTGACAATTGTGACGACGGATGCGGCGAGAAAGGCGATGCGCTCCCGATTGGTAAACGCGAAAAAGATTTTCTTAAAAAAAGACATAATTCTCAGGGATTCAGGGTTCATGAATCAAGAGAACATTACTCTCGAATCATAATTCTTGAATCTATCGCTATCTTCCACCGAGCAACTGCCAGACGGCCAATGCTACGAAGATGACCGCCGCCACGATAGTGCCGATGAAAATAAACTTTTCCATGCCGCGCCGGGTCTGGTAATAGCCATCATCGCCACCGCCACCAAAAAGCCCGGACATGCCGGATGACCGTTCCTGAAGCAGGATCAAGCCGATGATAATAATGGCGAGGATAATTTGAATAATGGCGATCATGGTTTTGTAAAATAAGATCGAGACATGAATTACGAGATACGAATAATTTTACCCACCATTCTTATCTCATAATTCGTACCTCATAGCTCCTATTTTTGGCTATGCTGCGATATGAATGATGAAATTCACGGCGCTTACAATAAGAGTTGCATAAACGAGCGCCGGAATGTCCTGAATTGTAACGGTTCCCCGCAAAAAGTCAATGTAATTGAGAAGCGTGGGCAATATCCAGAGAATGAGGGCGTTCACGATGAGAATGCCGATGCCGAGCGTGAGAATGATGACCGGGCCAAGTACGAGAGTGAGGATTGGCTTCAGGAGACCGTTCAGAAGCGCGAGTACGAGCGCCACGAGTGCCAGCTGTACCCAGTCCGCAGTATTTAGCACGAAACCGGGGACATAGAGCCATGCAAGCCAAAGTGCCAGCGCATTTCCGGCGACGACGATGATAAATTTAAAAATTCCTTTCATGGGATGATTATAACAAACTTATGCCTCCATTGTCATTCTACATGTTTCGCTATAGCTTTGGCGAAGGTGGGGGCCGCGAGAGATTCTGTCCCTGTATAATTTAAATAAAAGAAAGGATCCCTCGCGGGGCTCGGGATGACTTTAAAAAATCTCGCAATGCGAGATTTTTTAAAGTCACTTTTTCGGTATCAGCTTTGAGAGGCGGGATTTGATCCGCCGCGCCTTGTTCTTCGTGATGACGTTCGTCTTCGCCGCTTTATCCACCGATTTGTAGACCGCTGAGAGTTTGGCCGGTGCGTCCTCCCACTGCTTATTTGCGACGAGCTTGCGGTAGGTCTTTACGGCACCTTTGTAGGCGTCCTTCTTCTTAATGTTCCGTTCGCGCCGTGTCTTTGCCTGCCGGAGCGCTTTTTTGGCTGATGAAGTAATTGGCATTATTTTTCTGTTCCTATCTTGCTCTTCTTTTGTCATCCCCGCGAAGGCCGGGATCCACGCTTTCTTTTATATGGTGCTTATTATATTGATATTACCCAAAATAACAAGCCCCTTGACAAATCGTCAAAAATCATGTTATCATTCCATCAGTTGCAGCCCCTACGGCTGAAAGAATTTCAATTTAAACATGAGGAAGTGAAGTCATGACAAAATTAGATCTCCGTGAGACTGGAGAGCTTTCGATCGCAATCCCGTCGTTGAAGCGTCCGGCGTTAGAAGAGCTTCAAAAAATGTACTTCCGTGCAGGAAGTATTGAACGGGATTTATCCACCGAAGCACCCGTCGTGCTTAGGTTGACAACCGTTTTGGACGTTAATGAGGTACGGATTGACGGGGAAGAATACGAAAAACGCCTTTCCTCAAGTACGTCTCATCCACTGCTGGGTTATCAACAAGCCCAATGGTTGGTTGCGCATCAGGGCGACTATCCAGTTCTCATGGCTTTGCTCGGACAGATTCGTATTGATTGCCCCGGCATCGTCATGTTAGGTCTTGATGGTCCTGATGACCGTTTTTTTCCATCTGTCCACACGCTTGGATTTCGCTGGTCTACAAACCGGCATTGGTGGAAAGAAGGATTTTCAAGGAGCGATCGTGTGGCTATTGGCTGATATAAGGTCGCACTTCGGGTTTCAGTAGCCACCGCTACATGAGACCCGATTTTTTTATTTCGTCGTGTCATCGCGTATCGACACAGAACAGCTTATAATGAAACTATGCTCTATAGCATTTTCGGAAAACTTGTTATGAAAGGGGAGAATTTCCTCGCGATTGAGGCGAGCGGTGGGATCGGATTCAAGATTTTTGCGAGCGAGCGGACGATCCGGCGTGCGGGCACTGTCGGCGGGGAGACGAAGCTTTTCACGCATTTTCACGTCCGCGAGGACGCACAGGAACTTTATGGTTTTCTTTCCGAGGACGAGCTTTCTTTTTTTGAACTGCTGATTTCCGTTTCGGGCGTTGGTCCGAAATCGGCGCTTTCGGTTATCGATGTTGCCACGCTCGAAGAACTTTCTGCGGCAATCCACGAAGGGCGCCCCGATCTTTTGACGAAGGCCTCGGGTATTGGCAGAAAGACAGCAGAACGCATTATCATTGAACTGAGAAACAAAGTGGCGTCATCGGGATCGGGCGCCGTCGTGGAAAAAATGGATACCGACGTGGATCTTGTCGAGGCGCTCTCAAGTTTGGGTTATCGTCGCGAGGAGGCGCGCGAAGCGCTCGCGAAAGTTCCGGGAGACATCACGGGAATTGAGGCGCGGCTAAAAGAGGCGTTGCGGATATTAAGCGGAAGGAAATGAAATTTACAATTTTCAATTTAGTAATTTAACAATGATCTTAAATTGCTTGAAAATTAAAAACTGCAAATTTTAAATTATTTTATGGCCAATCTCAAAGATTCAAAACTGGTACGTTGTTTCTACAACAATCTCCCCGGAGTTTTTTCGGCATACCATTTTCTGTGGTCGTGGTTCAGTGCGCCGCGGCACGGCCGCCCGAGCGAAAATCTTTTCGTCATTGGCGTCACGGGTACCAAAGGCAAGACGACAACCCTTGAGCTTTTGAATGCGATCCTCGAGACGGCCGGCAAGCGTACGGCGCTTTTGGGTTCGTATCGCATGAAGGTTGGCGAGGAAAGCGGCAAGAACGCGCTAGGCAATTCGATGCCTGGGCGTGGCTATATCCAAAAATTTTTGGCGCGCGCCGTCGCTGCGGGTTGTAGTTACGCGCTCGTCGAAGTGACGTCGCAGGGCGTCGTCGCGCATCGGCACAGGTTTGTTAACTGGAACATCGGTGCGATTACGAATCTCGCACCGGAGCATATTGAATCGCACGGCTCGTTCGAAAATTATCGCGCAGCGAAGCTTTCGTTCTTGCAATACGTTTTGAAAAAAGGCGGCAGAGTATTTTTAAACCGTGACGACCAGTCATTTGAATTTTTTAAAAACGCCTTGCCGGGCGAGCGGACCATGACGTACGGCAAAGACGACGAATGGATCAAGAGATATCTTCCCAGGCTCAGCCCGATGCGATCGCTCCAGGGCGGACCGGTAAAAAATTTTTTGATGAGCAGTTTTAACGAAGGGAACGTTGCCTTAGCTGTTGCGGTGGCGCTCGAGATAGGCATTCCGGGGAAAATGATTGCCGAAGCGATCATGAATTTCCAGGGCGTGCCGGGGAGAATGGAATTTGTGCGATCGGGAGAATACACGGCAATCGTTGACTATGCGCATACGCCGGATTCACTTGAAGCTGCCTATCAAGCCGTGAGGCCGGAGCCGACGCCGAATTATCCAGCGCCGCGCCTCATCTGTATTTTAGGATCGGTCGGCGGGACCGGCGAAAAGAGGTCGAGCCGCGACACGTGGAAGCGTCCCGAGATGGGGAAGATCGCCGCGCATTATTGCGACAAGATATTTTTGGCGAATGAAGATCCGTACGAAGAGGATCCGATGCAAATTTTGAATGAGATCGAAGCTGGCATTTTGCAGATGCCCTATCCGCGGCCGGAGATCATAAAAATTCCGGATCGCCACGAAGCGATCCGGCGGGCCGTCGCGGATATGAAAGAAGGGGACGTCGTGATCGGCACCGGCAAGGGAAGCGAAGACTGGATGCATATCGCGGGTGGCAAGAAAATACCGTGGAACGAGAGAAAAGAATTCGAAGAAGCGCTACAAGAAAAAAGAAAAGGATAAAAAGGGTCATTTCGAGCTCTGCGAGAAATCTTTATATTTTTCTGGTTTGCCGCCCTAATTCGTTTTTGCGGTTTTATAGAAATAAAAAAAGAACCCGATTTTTTAATCTGGGTTCTGCTTCGCAATGCAGAATGTAGAGCCTGCCTCTTGAAAATAGAAAAATAAGAGGCAGGCTACTAAAGAACTGGAACCTAACTCACCATCGTCAGTTGCGGCTGACGACTTCTCCCGTCTTTCTGCGGAGAATCAGAATTATTGGAAGAAGAACCGGAAGCCACGATAGCTGCCTGAGACGCTTTTTCTTGGAGTTTCAGATCGCTATTAGTATATTCCTTTTCCCTTCTTTCTTTTCGCTGTTTCCTCAAAGAAGACATAAACCATCACCTCCCTTCGCATGTCTCACGCCAAAGGTTATCGTAATTTGTTTCTGGAGTCAATTGGGGATAGAATAAAAGGTGTAAATGTTTTAGTGTTGTAATGACCTAGTGTCGTAATGATTATCAAAACAGTGCAACACTATAACAATTACAACACTACAACAATTTCTATGCATCTTACTTTTTATGGCGGGACGGGTGAGGCGACGGGATCGAACTATATTCTTGAGTCCGGCGATACGCGCATCATGATTGACTGCGGATTGCATCAGGGAAGTCACTATGCGGAAAAGGAAAACTTTGAATCGTTTGCGTACGATCCGAAAAGCATCGCGGCTGTTTTTATCACGCATTCACACCTGGATCATATCGGCCGCTTGCCGAGCTTGGTGAAAGCGGGATTTCCGGGAACGATCTACGCGACCGGCGCAACGAAGGATTTCGCCGAGCTGATGCTTCGCGATTCAGAACATCTTCTTTTAGCCGAGGCGGAACGCGAGAAGAAACCGCCGCTTTATAACGATGACGACATTGAGGCGGTGATGCGCGCGTGGCGCGGCTTGGATTACCATGCACCCGTCACGGTTGGCCCATTCACGGTGGAATTGTATGATGCGGGACACATTTTAGGATCGGCATTTATCAAGGTTCAGGCCGAAGGCAAGACTATTGTTTTTTCCGGCGATCTCGGTAACTCGCCGGCGCCGATCATCAAACCGACCGAAACGCTTCCTGAAGTCGATTACTGCCTCATTGAATCGACCTACGGCGATCGTGTACATGAAGATGTTAGCGAGCGGCAGGAACTTTTGGAGCACGCGATTCAAGACACGGTCGCGGCCGGCGGCACGCTCATCATTCCGACGTTTGCGATGGAACGCATGCAGGAATTGCTCTATCATCTTCATCAGCTCTTCGCCGCCGGACGCATTCCGCACGTTCCGGTTTTTGTTGACAGTCCGCTCGCCATCAAGCTGACCGAGGTCTATAAAAAGCACGAGAGCTATTTTAATGACGAAACGCGCAGGGAAACGCGAGGCGGCGGCGACATCTTGAATTTCCCCGGTCTCCGGCTCACGCTTACCACGGAGCAGTCGAAAGAGATTAATAACATTTCACCGCCGAAGATCATCATGGCGGGCGCGGGCATGTCGAACGGTGGCCGTATTCTTCATCATGAAGTGCGATATTTGCCCGATCCGAAGAGCACGATTCTTTTCGTAGGTTATCAGGCGCCGGATTCTCTGGGGCGGAAGATTCAAGAAGGCGCATCGGAAGTTTCGATTTTTGGCGAAATGGTGCCGGTGCGTTGCCGGAGAATCAGCATCGGCGGTTACTCGGCACATGCCGATCAGCCCCATCTCGTTTCGTGGCTCTCTTCTGCACGGCAGTCGCTCAAAAAAGTTTTCGTGGTGCAGGGCGAGGATGCGTCGAGCCAAGCGCTGGCTGCGAAGATCAGGGACGAGCTTGCGGTCGCAACAGAGGTGCCGAAGCTGGGAGAGGTGGTAGAATTATAAAAGAAAAAAAGAATCATGATGTATGAATCATGATTCATACATCAATCATAAACTATGAATCCCGACTATCATCTAAAGTTTAAAGTTTGCGTTTCGGGTGCGGCGGAGACGGAGTTCATGGCGCCGGACGCCATGGAAAAGATCGAAGCGATCGGCCGGCTTATCGCGGAGGAAGGCATGATCACTGTGACGGGTGCCACGACGGGAGCTCCTTTTTGGGCGGCCAAAGCGGCAAAAAAGGCCGGCGGTATGGTGATCGGTGTTTCTCCGGCGGCGACGAAAGAAGAGCACGTCAAATCGTATAAACTTCCTCTCGACCACCATGACCTCATTATTTACACTGGTTTTGGCTATTCCGGCCGCAATCTGCTGCTTACCCGTTCGGCCGATGCCGTGATAACGGTGTGTGGAAGGATCGGTACGCTGAACGAATTTACGGATGCATTTGAAGATTCCAAGCCTCAGGGCGTGCTCTTGGGAACCGGCGGAACGACCGAAATGATCAAAAAGATGCTGGAGGAAGCGCATCGCGGTATGGGTAAGGTGGTGTTCGATACCGATCCGAAGGTGCTCGTGCAGAAAGTGAAGGCAATGATCGAAGAAGATGAAAAAAGCTTAGGCATCGAATAGCCCTTGTCATTCCGGTCCTCGCCTTCGCAAGGATAAACTCCAGCAGGAATCTGGGAAAAAAATTCTGGATTCCATGTCGGAGCACGGAATGACCAACAATAAGATTATGAAAACAAAAATTATAAAAAAGAAACCGATCGCAAAAAAGGCGAAAAAACCGGCGACAAAAGCGAAGAAAAAACTAACGCGCGTTGTAAGGGCGAAAAGGGTTGTGAAAAAAATATCGCGGCCGAAAGCGAAGAACAGCAACAAACCGATTGGCACGGTGACGCATTTTTATAACGAGATCAGCGTTGCCATCATTCGTTTCAAGGAAAAAGTGCCGCAAGGAACCATGCTTTATTTCAAAGGAGCAACGACCGATTTCAAGCACCCGGCAAAATCAATGCAATATGACCATAAGCCGATCGCGATCGCGCCGAAGGGAAAACAGGTCGGCATCAAGGTTCCGAAGCGGGTCCGCGAAGGCGACAAAGTGCATCGCGTCCAGTAAGTGCGAGAAAGAACATGGAAAGGGATATCGAATCCTCGCCCGAAAAGCCACGCAACAGGAATGTCTTTTTCGTCGGACTTCTCAGCTTTTTTGGCGGCATCAGCCAGGATGTTTTTACGCCGATCCTACCGATCTATTATACGAGCATCCTGGGGTTCGATAAGACCTTCGTTGGCGTTGCGGAGGGACTCGTGACCGCAAGCAGTTATATTTTTAACGTCGCCGCCGGATATTTTTCCGATAAATTTAAAAAGCAGAAGCCGATCATTTTCCTTGGCTATTTTTTTTCGATGGTGAGCCGTCCGCTTCTCGCATTTCTCACGTCGTCGCCTGCCGTCATCGGGCTTCGCGCGATGGACGGTGTCGGCAAGGGGATCAAGGACCCACCAAAGGATGTGCTGATCGCCGGTTCCGCAGAAAAGAAGGTGCGGGGTAAAAGTTTTGGCATCGCCCGTATGCTCGACACGCTGGGATCGGTCGCCGGACCGCTCATTCTTTTCGGACTCCTCTATGTTCTAAAGGGGAGCGGGTTTCTCTATCACGAGATATTACTTTTTGCCGCCGTCCCGCTTCTCATCACTCTCGTCATTCTTATTTTCAACGTGAAAGAGGTTAGTCCGCAAAATCGGCCTCTCGGCGAAGAGACTACGGAGGCGGGCCCGCTGCCGAGACCGTTTTTTCTTTTTCTCGGCATTGTTATTCTTTTCACGATCGGCAATTCATCCGATGCTTTTTTGATACTTCGTGCGCAGAGCCTCGGCGTGACGCTGCTTGAAATTCCGCTCGTCATCGCCTTGTTCAATCTGATCTACGCGATGTTCGCGGTTCCCTTTGGGTCGCTCTCGGACCGCATCGGCCGCATTCCCACGATCGTGATCGGTTGGTCCGCCTATGCGCTCGTCTATCTCGGCTTCGCGCTCGCGAACCATGCCATCTTCATCTGGTTTCTCTACGGTTTTTACGGCATCTATTATGCGACGAGCCAGGGTGTGATCAAGGCGTTTCTCGCTGACACGGTCGGGTTCGACCACCGAGGAAGGGCTTTTGGCATCTACGGTACGACAGTCGGACTCGCCACGCTTCTCGCGAGTTTCTTTGCGGGCTTTCTCTGGGATCACGCCGGCCCGCGGGCGCCGTTCTATTTCGGTGCGGCCATAGCGCTTGCGGCGGTCATTATCCTCGCCGTTTTTTCGAAAAAATTAAAAACTGCATAAAAATTTCAACAACCAAATACAACGACCGGACTGTTTGAGTCCTCTGTGTCAAGCGTTCTACGAGCTATCAGAATAAAGTTTATCGAAGCGTATTTGAAAAATAGAATCAGATATGCTATATTTTAGCCGGCATTTTATTCAAGAATAACAAAAGAGGTGCGACATGTTAGTGTCATTGAAAGAAAGGATTTCGATAACCCTGCCTACCTTGAAAGCCATGTTTGGGTTGTGTCTGGTAACTTCACCCATTTGGGGAACATTTATCGCTTGCGTGGCGACAATGGGGATCGCGAAGACCTTACTGGTGTTCGGGATAGTGTTCGCAACCGCGGTAATCGTTTTAGTTGGAGGCTTTCTTTTAGATTAGACGTAAGCCTCGCCGACTGGTCTGGAACGGAGGTGTGAAATGGTCTATTGACATCGTCATGGGCCATTTTTTTAAAATAAAAAATCTAACTTTCTCAGCTTCGTGGAGCGCGCCTTTCAAAACCAAACATCGTCCACGACGGGGCTGTGCGTTATCAACTAATGAGTTATAATAATCGCATGGATCAGGAAGTTCAAAAAGTTGAGATCGTAAAGGAGGTGATCGTGAGGAAGGCACCGTCTTCTGTTCCGCTCTATGCGACCCTGTGCGGTATTTTTGCTCTGGTAGCCGCCATTCTGTCATTCTTAATTCCTATCGCGGGTCCGTTGTTTATAACCCTGATCGCAGTATTTTTGGGCGGGATCGCCATCCTTGGCGGATCCAAGGGTTTAGGAGTGGCGACTGCAGTTATCGTAACGGTCAACTTAGTTATTAGTCCAAGTTTTTGGATTTCTTTAACCGGCAGTAATCAAAACGGCGGAAATGCAAACTTTACTATAGCGTTTATAGATATCATTGCTGTCATACTGCTCTACGTATCGATGGCTTTTAGGCCGAAGAACGATTAAATTCTGCTTAAATTATTCTTAGTATCGCGCTTACTGTTATACATGCCGGCGCGAAGGTTTTTATAGACCCAAAATTACGCAATATAATGGTTTACTCGAATAAATAACGATTCTTTTGTTTTGAGTATCTATACAACGCACTTCGGACTTATTTTACCCAAAATCCGTGATTTCT
>CAYUBE010000015.1:0-24813 GCA_964442965.1 uncultured Candidatus Saccharibacteria bacterium | reverse complement strand
GCGCGAAGCCTACCCCAAGATTAGGTATGCGTGATTTCGTGGAAGACTACCACGTAAAAGCGTCCTCTGCATAAATTCAACGAGCATTGGCCGTGAAGATTTTTTCTTCCGGCTAGGCACGAGAAACGAAGCGTACTTTATGTACGCGAGCGACGAGTAACAACGCTGGAAGAAAAAATATTCCGGCCCGAAGGGAAGCTCATCATGAAGCGATCTCTTCGTTGCTCCTCCTCGATGTACTCTCCGAGTACGCCGTCGTCGTCGCGCCTCGAGCTCATCTTCACGATGAACTTCCAATGCTTCGCTGCATTTGTGCAGAGGGCGCGAATAGGCTCTAAGTATAAGGCCCGCAAGGGTTTCAGCTGAGGAGTACTAATAATCCGCCAACCATCCCAATGCTGACTTCGCACGCGAAAGCGTGCGTCCCGCGACTTGTCCACTGTAGCCTTTGGCGAAGGCGGAAGCTCCGTAGGAGCGAAGTGGGACTATAGGTTAACGATTGCGAAATCGTATACCACAACTCTACAAAAAACTAAGGATCGAACCCTTAGATGCTGGTGTTTCATTCGCATATGTCCCACCTCTTCCCATTCCGAACAGAGAAGTGAAAGTGTGCGCAACCGATGATACTTATCGCGCAAGCGGTGGGGAAAGTAGGTAATGCCAGCATCTAAAGGTTCGATTTTTTATATCTCCACCTCTCCGATGATACTTGCCTGTCTCGCCGTAGCCTTGGCGAAGGCGGATCGCGCAAGCGGTGGGGAAAGTAGGATGTGCCGACCTGCCTGCAGGCAGGCATCAAAGTACCGTTTTAAATTAAATAAGCGTCCGTGCGGACGCTGATTTAATTTGCCATTATCTTTTTTTGTCATGGTCCGTGCTCGCCTTCGCGAGTACAGGCTCCGGCGGACCATCCGTGCTTCCATGCATCATCATGATCCAATTTCTTTTAGAAATATTTAATCTTCATTTTCTTATTGTAGTTGGATGGAAAAAGATTTCTGGAAATGGCACGATCTAAAAACCAAAATCGAGCGCAAAGATCAGCCACCATTATTTCATGAAGCTGAAATTTGGTGGTCGTCTCTTGGTGTAAATGTGGGCGTTGAAGAAGATGGCAAAAACGATCTTTTTGAACGTCCAATCCTCATTTTCCGTAAATTCAATAAAGATATGTTTTTGGGTTTGCCCATGAGTTCCATTAGAAAGTTTGGAAAATATAATTATTCAATCTTTGTTCATGGTTACGAGAGGACTATTCTGCTTTCGCAAATACGGACGCTGAGTGCGAAGAGATTGATCCGGCGCGCGGGAAAGTTACAGAGAAAAAAATTTCTCCGGATCACTCGTGCTCTGGTTATTTTTCTCGAGAACAAAACGGACCCCTCGCGGGGTCCTCGGGTGCCTCGAGCCCATCCCGAAACTTCCGATGGGAAGTTTTAAGATGAGTTCTTTGTGGCAATAGTTTTTGATATGCCCGTATCAGCTATACCGCCGATAAGGGGCTGACGCCCCTGCGGGCATGGTTTTATGGTAGGGAAATAAAACCACCCCGTCAAGAATCATTTAATAACTTTTTAATCCCGCCACGGCGGGATTCGTTTGGTTCGCTCGGAAAATATGAGTACCCAACGGTTCTCATATTTCTCCTCGCTGCCAAACGTAATAACTTTTTAATGTCGTGGAAACCGGAAAGTAATATAATAAAGTCATGGATTATATGCGGGAACGAAAAATAATCAACGATTTTCTCGACGATTCAAATTTAAGGAATTTTATCATCGTCAATCTCAAAGAAAGTTTGACGTCCATCGGTTTCTCTAAAAATCTTATCGATGCCCTAACTGGCGGCTTGTCCGACCTCGACGTTTCTAAGTTTCAGAACGATTTTTCGGGTGAGCTTGAGAATGTTTATCGCATTGGATTTTTTCAGAAGATAGTTCCGGCATACTTTGAGCAATTTATAATTCCAGAAATTTCGAAGGGCAAAATTCTCGATGTCGGCTGCGGCACCGGGATCCTCGTTAAAAAATTATCGGAAGCTGGTTTCCGATATCTCGCCGGTATTGATATCAATGAATATCCTGAATGGGAATCTTTTGGTGCCCCGAATGTCCGATTCGAAGTAGTTTCCGAGAGTCAATTTCCAAAATTCCTCACTGAATATCAGCCGGATTCCGTGACGCTTACATGGGCGCTTCATCACATGGAATACGACGAACAGGAGCGATACCTGAAAATGATATTCGAAAAGATGAAAGAAGAGTCGAGAATCGTCATTTTGGAGGACTCTTATTCAGAAGAACTGCGGCCTGAAAATGGTGAAAAAATATGGCGAGCATTCATGAAATGGCCGGAAGGCGATCGGAAGAAGATTATGTCAGTTTATGATTGGGTCGCGAACAGAGTTCTTGCCAGAAGAGAGCATGTGCCAATTCCTTTCGGTTATCGGACCATGGAAGAATGGACGAAGTTTTTCGCAAAAATTGGTTACCGTCTCACTTCTAAAAAGTTTATCGGTTTCCCGGATCAACGCGATATAAACCAGCCGCAAAGTTTGCTCATTTTTCAAAAATAACAGCGGCTGAATAAAACGCAATAGGTGGATAAATCGGCTAAAAAATCAAAACTCGCCCGTCAAGAATCATTTAATAATTTTTTAATCTTTCGTGACTGAGCACATTCAAGTCATTTTTTTATGATCGACAAACCATGGAGCATTCGACCAACTTTCTCTTCCGTAAAAGTACAATGTTGGCATATTGGGGAGAACTATCTGTAATCTGGGATCAGAAAAAGCATGAAAAATATATCCCGGAAATTCCTTCTCGAATATCTCCTTTTCAAGATTTCTCATGATGTAATATTTCTGTGCGGCGATTCGAGGGGGGTATTTTTTATTCCTACAAGCGGCGTTTTTCTCGATAGCATCTCGTTCTAAGATTTCATCCCACCACTTTTCGGGTTTTGCCTCGAGAATTAAATTAATCTTATCGAAAGTAATTTGATATTTCTCCCAGAGCTTATCAAGATAGACGTACGTGAAAGAATATCGGTTAAAGATTTTAATCATTCCCTTTGTGTAGGAATTAATACTTTCTTTTTGATATCCATTGTGTTGCCCGTGCATATTAGCGAATACAAAGGTGAATTCTATACCAGGTTCATACACATTCTTTATTTCTTTGTTCAGGTCATATAAAAATTTACAAGATTCTTCATCTGCCCAGTTCGGTTTATCTTTTTGTCCGACACCCCAAAAGCCAACTAACTTAATTGGTTCATTCAAAGATAGTGATTTATCGATAATTTTTAAAATTTCCCCTGCGAGATAGGGTTTATTACGATTATATTTTCTCTTTGTGAGTACCCTATAGACCTGTTGGGAAATATTCATAAGCTCAGGTATTTATTGTAAACAGTGTCCCTCGAGTTTGAGCCTGTCCATGATGGCTGGAATGATTTTTACCACTTTTCGACCATCAGTATTTTACCGGGATGGAAGATCTGGTAGATTTCCTCAGTGATGAAGGGCATGAAGGGATGGAGCATTTTGAGGGATTCAAGGAGAAGCTGTTCGAGGACGGCATAGCTTGCAGCTTTTTCTTCGTCGGTTCCGTTTCGGAGTTTTTCTTTTTCGGCTTCGACGATGACATCCGCGAGTTCGTGCCAGATGTAGTGATAGAGCTTTTCGGCAGCGAGATGGAATTCAAATTTATCGAGATGTGTGGTGACTTCTTTCTTTAAAACTTCCATATCGTCAATATATTTCTTGTGAGGTTCGCTAATCGCGAATCGCGAATCGCTAATCGCTAGTTTATTCATTTCTATAAACCTTGCGATGTTCCAGATTTTCGTCGAGAAGTTCCGGTAGCCGCGGATGCGGTTTTCGTCGAGTGCGAGCGAGGTGCCCGGCGTGTTGCCGATGATGAGTCCTATCCGGAACGCATCGGTGCCGTATTTTGCCGTAAGATCGAGAGGGTTAATGACGTTACCGCGGCTCTTGCTCATCTTTTTCCCTTTGGCGTCGAGAACAAGACCGTGAAGATAGACGGTCTTGAAGGGGACAGTGCCGGTCACATAAAGCCCGAACATGATCATGCGCGTGACCCAGAAGAAAATGATCTCTCCAGCGGTTTCCATGACGCTCGTCGGATAGAACGTTTTGAAATCTTTTGAATCTGGATAGCCCAAAGCGGCGTATGGCCATTGGCCGGACGAGAACCACGTATCGAACGTATCGGTTTCCTGCTTCATCGGGCCCTCACAGTCGGGACAGATTTTCACTTTGTTCTCGATATCCACAACGCCCTTGCCGCAGTTTTCGCAGATCTTTGCAGGAATTGGAATGCCCCACACGATCTGCCGCGAAATATTCCAGTCGATTATATTTTCGAGCCAGTGGAGAGATATCTTTTTATAATGCTCCGGCAGAAACGTGACGTTGCCGTTTTCGATTGCCTTGATCGCCGGCGCCGCAAGCGGTTTCATTTTCACGAACCACTGGTCTTTGATCTGCGGCTCGATGAGCGTTCCGCACTTGTAGCATTTTTTCACGACGTGGACATATTTCTCGTCTATTTTATCAACGAGTCCTTTTGATTGCAGTTTTTCGATTATTTTCGGCCGCGCGTCCAGTATTTTCATACCGGCAAACTCTCCGGCGACGGGAAGCAATTTGCCGTCAAAGCCAATGATCTGTTCTCGGTCCAGTTCGTGCCGTTCGGCGATCTCGAAGTCCACGGGATCGTGCCACGGGGTGATGGTCATGACCCCAGTCCCGAATTCCATGTCGATTGCCTTGTCTTTAATGATGGTCGCCGTGACCGGGCCGTTGATCCATTCTAGATCTATTTTTTGCCCCTCTTTATACTCGGCGTACCGCGGATCGTCCGGATGCATGACGACATATTTGTCGCCGAATTTCGTTTCGGGGCGCGACGTGGCGATCACGAACGGGCCGTATTTTAAATAGTAGAATTTATCAACCTGCTCTTCGTCGGTAGTTTCGAGATCCGAGAGGGAAGTTTGATGTTTCGAGCACCAGTTCACGATCTTTCTGCCGCGATAGACCAAGCCGTCATCGGAAAGCTTTTTGAACGTTGCGTATACGGTTTTCACGATATCCGGATCGAGCGTGAACTTTTCCCGTGACCAGTCGCATGAGGCGCCGATGCTTCTCGTTTGGTCCTCGATGTTCTTTTTGTTGCGAAGCGTGAATTCCAAGATTTCCTTATAGAGCTGATCGCGGTCCATGCCGAAGCGGGAACGGCCTTCTTTTTCCAATTGCCGTTCGTAGACAACCTGCGTTTCAAATCCGGCGTGATCCAGCCCCGGCAACCACAGCGTTTTATAACCGCGCATCCGGTGATAGCGCGTCATGATGTCTTCGACGGTCAGAACGAGGCCATGGCCCGCATGAAGATAGCCGTTCGCATTCGTCGGTGGCATGATGATCGTGAACGGTTCCGCATCCGGCTTCGTCACGCCTTTTTCGATGCAAGTATCCGGATTGAAAAACCCGGAATCTTCCCAAAGTTTCCCGATACGCGCTTCCACTTCATTGATTTCGTAGCGAGGTTCCATGGTGATGTTTTAATGTTGTAGTGTTCTAGTGATCTAGTGATTTTTTACATTCAAGCATGAGGACATTACAACACTACAACATTATATCCATTTTTTCGTTTTTTTCGCTATTGACAGTTCATTCTAAACTATGTTAATCTCTAGGTAGATTTTTTAAAATATAATAATGTGGTTTTAGCTTTGAAGTCGCGATGTAGATCGTGGCCTGAAAGCCTCAACCCGATTGGAAAGATAAAAAAGAAATTTAAGATAAGAAAAACAGAAAGGGTTCCTCATGACAGTAAAAGTAGTTTCTGCCTTTCCGGTAAAGATGGGTGGTCAAGTTGATACCGATAAGATAGTAGAATCCCTAGGATTTCCGTCTAATCGGTGGATCAATCAGAAAAATTTCCCGTTGAATAACGAGAAAGAATGGACTGATGAGATCGAAATAATTGAAGCTCCTGGCCGTTTAATGAGCGAGAATTATGCATTGGATCTTCTTGCTGATGCGGGATTAGAAAGACCAACCTATGCCCATGGTATAAGATTTACTGAGCAGTTCGGCAAAATGTCCTCTGAAGAGAAGCCGAGTCTTTTATTTTGGCATGAGCCATGGAAAGATCCGCAGGGCAGAGATCGAATTCTTTGTCTCGATAGGGAAAATGACCGCCGGCGTTGGCTAACTCTCATTCAAGTAATCACTTCGCTCGGGTTTAACGAGAGATGTGCTCTCGTTGGAGTTCGTAAATATTGAATAATAGCTCTTTTCGCCCGTTCCTAAATTTATTTTTGGAACGGGCACTTTTTTTATCATGACTTTCGCCACAACCAGAGAAAGATTATAATGGAACCATGTCGCGGCGCGTCAAACAGGTGCTCTACGGGATTTTTTATCTGGCTGTTTTGGCGGCTATCATAACCGTAATCTATTTTTTGCTTCCGAAGCAGGCGCCGTCGTGTTTTGACGGCATTCAAAATGAAGGGGAGCAGGGCATCGATTGCGGCGGACCATGTGCGAAGCTTTGCATTCCATCGACGATCCAATTGATCTCTCTCCTCGGCACGGCTCATGTGTTTTCTCCCATTGCCGGCCATGCGACGTTTCTTGCCCAGATCGAAAACGCGAATTCGGGTTTCGCAGCATCTTCATTCGATTATACGGTGACATTTTACGGTCCCGATGAATCAAGTACGGTAGCGGTCGTGAATGGAACGTCTTTTGCATATGCCGACGAGACGAAATATCTAGTCCTGCCGAACGAGGTGGTATCGGCGGCGCCAAGTCGGGCCGACATCGTAATCAGTAATGTCCAATGGGTGCCTGCGCCGCAGATGGGGCTTGTGCCGCAATTCGCGTTTACGAATGTCATGAGCGTCGCGGGCACGAATGGCTACGCCACAGTGAGCGGGAATATAACCGACCGCGACATCTCGTCGTTCCAGAATATCGTGGTCGTGGCGATTTTTAAGGACGCAGCCGGGGCGCCGATCGGCGCTTCGCAAACAGAACTTGATTCGCTTGCACCGAGTGCGATGGAAAATTTTTCAATAAGCTATCCGTTGTTGCCGAATGAGAATATTTCAGGAACCGAACTTCATGCGTACGCGGAAAGGAATTGAAAAAATTGATTCAGGATTCAAGCTTCAGGAAGCAAGAAGGAATTATTCATGAATCCTGATTCTTGAATCTCGAAAAAATCATGCTCTCTCTTTTTATTCCAGTTGGCATCATCATGGTTGCGGGGCTTGTCACGCTCTCAGCTTTGTCCATCCATCTTTTTTGGTTACAGCTGGTTTGGATCGCGCTCGGTGCGGGTGCGGTGATTTTCTTTTTATTTTTCGACTGGCGGGCGATTTTCAATATTCGCTGGGCGATCGTGGCGTTCTATATTTTCACCTTGCTGCTGATGCTTTTTCTCTTGCTGCATGGCTCGGTCATCCGGAACGCCCGGAACTGGATCGTGTTGGGGCCTTTGAGCATCCAGCCGGTGGAATTAATGAAGGCCGCGCTTATTTTCCTGTATGCGATGTATTTCCGGCGGCGGCACCTTGCGGTCGCACGCCTTGAGAATATTGTGACCTCGTTTATTTTCTTTATTATCCCCGCCGCAATCGCTGTGCGCTTGCCCGACCTCGGCTCCGCAGTCATCTTCTTCGGGATATGGTTCGGGTTTCTTCTTTTGCTCGGCCTGCCATGGCGCCGCGTTCTCATCACGGTTGCGATCTTCGCGCTTGCCGGTATTTTCGTTTGGAACTTCGTGCTCCGCGACTATCATCGTGCACGTATCATCGGTTTCTTTTATCCGCAGCAGAATTCATTGGGTATCAACTATAGCGTGACACAATCCCGGATCGCCATCGGTTCCGCCGGTTTTTGGGGCAAGGGTTATGGCCAAGGAACACAGGCTGAGCTTGGATTTCTCTCGGAGCCGACGGAGGATTTCATCTTCGCGGCCTTCATTGAAGAGTGGGGAATATTCGGCGGCCTTGTCGTGCTCGCTGCTTTCTTTTTCTTGATTTGGCGCATCTTGTCGATTGGTTCCTTTGCCCAGGAAAATTTCGCGAAATGCATCTGTCTCGGCGTTGCCGTCATGCTCAGTGTCCAGTTTTTCCTGAATGCCGGTTCCGCAACCGGACTTTTGCCTGTGATCGGCGTCACGTTCCCATTTCTGAGCTACGGCGGTACCAGTATGTTCGTCGATTGTTTTTTGCTCGCGATTGTAAATGCTATTCGTCGGCAGTCATGAGAATCGAGATACGAGATACGAACATTTTTCCTATTTCATGTTTCATATCTCGCATATCGACTCAGGGGGTTGCCGCTCGCAGTTTTCTTGAATCCGCCAAAGAATTCAGGTACTATCAGTAATTATGAGTGAATATAAGCCCACCATCGGATTGGAAGTCCACGCGGAGCTCAAGACGCGGACGAAGATGTTCTGCGATTCGCTGAACGATCCTGACGAAAAGCATCCGAACGTAAATGTCTGTCCGGTGTGTCTCGCGCATCCGGGAACTCTGCCGACCATCAATAAACTTGCTGTGGAGCATGTCATCAAAGTCGGCCTTGCGCTTCAGGGGAAGCCAAACGCCCGATCGAGATTCGATCGCAAAAATTATTTTTATCCCGATCTTCCGAAGGCGTATCAAATTTCCCAGTCCGGTGAACCGCTCGTGCTTGGTGGAACCCTGCGGAATGTAAAGATAAATCATATTCACTTGGAAGAAGATGCTGGCAAGCTGGTCCACGATGACAGTTCTGGCGGGACGCTCGTCGACTACAACCGCGCGAGTGTGCCGCTCATGGAGCTCGTGACGGAGCCTGATATCCATACTGCCGAGGATGCTGTGGCATTTATGAAAGAACTTCAGTTGGTATTGCGCTATCTTGGCGTCTCGGATGCCGATCTTGAACGGGGCCAGATGCGCGCCGATGCGAATGTATCGATGTCGGCCACGAATGAACTCGGTACCCGTGCCGAGGTGAAGAATTTGAATTCATTCAACTCGGTTTTTCAGGCGATCAATTTTGAGATCAAACGCCAAACGGAACTGCTTGAAAAAGGGGAGACGGTCCATCAGGAAACGCGCGGCTGGGATGAGCTACGGCAAAAAACGACTTCGCAACGGTCGAAAGAAGAAGCTCAGGATTATCGCTATTTCCCGGAGCCGGACTTGCCGCCGTTTGAAACGAGCGTATTTGATTTGGACGCGCTCCGCGAGTCACTGCCGGAATTGCCTGCCGATAAACGTGTGCGATTTATGAAGGAATATGGGCTTGATGAAAAGCAGACAGAAATCCTTGTTTCCGAACCGGCACTTGCAAATTATTTTGAAGAGGCGATATCAGAACTGAAGGAGCAATCTCCGACTTCCGGTTTTCAATCACTTTATAATTATCTGACGAGCGATCTTCGTGGGCTCCTCAATCAGGCGGGTACGGATTTTGCCGATCTGAAAATCACGCCGGAGCATCTTGCTCATCTTGCTGTGCTGATCGAGGAAGGGAAAGTGACCAGCCGGCAGGCAAAGGATATTCTCACGAGAATGTTCGAAACCGGTGCCGATCCCACGGAGATCGTAGTGAGCGAGAACATTGGCGTTTCGTCCGATATGGGCGAGATTGAAGCCGTCGTCACGGCGGTCATCGCCGAGAACGAAGCGGCAATCAGCGATTATAGAAAGGGGAAGACGGCGAGCTTGCAGTTTCTCATCGGCAAAGCGATGGCAAAACTGAAGGGCCGCGCCCGCCCGGAAATGCTTACCGATCTCTTCAAGCGGATGCTTGATACGTCATCCTGATGAAAATCGGGATTTAGAACATTCTGTTCGGAGTTTGGCTCGGATATATCGGAGTCGAACTCCGAATGGCATGAATAAATTTCTTCTGCCCGTTGCGAAAATCAAAAGATACGCTATACTTTTCACTGTCCCAAATCGCGCGATTAGTTCAGTGCGGGCTCCACTTCCATAATCTCTCCGTCCGCGATCTGAACCAATCGGCGCAAGTTCAAGGAGTGATGACGAAATTGTAGGATGTCCTACATTGAGGAGAAGCGACGCGGGAATTGCGCCGATTGGCCAGATCCCGAAGGGTTGCGGCTATCATGCCCGATCGTGTCGTTGTTCTTCGGAGCCGTGGCTCATGCCACTGTCTCCTCATTGCGCCTCGCGCTCGGGCATGATAGCGTGCAACGCGGGTCGGAGGTATTATGGAAATGGAGCCAGGAGCGTCACATTGATAATATAATTTCCATTCGTGTGTGCGCTCTCTGCGCGATTAGCTCAGTGGTAGAGCGTCACATTGACATTGTGAAGGCCGGAGGTCCGATCCCTCCATCGCGCACACACGAAAGGAAATTATTGTGAAGGCCGGAGAGCCTGTCCCCGCGCAGGCGGGGATCCGATCCCTCCATCGCGCACCACCTTCGCCATTTTTATGATCGCATCAACATCCTCTCCGTATCTCAATGGATGACGCAATGGCGGCGAAAGTCCGGGCGTCCTCCGGTCCCCATTTCAGATATTTATTTTGCTTCGGGAATGATGTAGACTTGAGATACTGCGATAACTAATAACAAAGAGGAAGCCCTTGACTTGCTCGGCATTATAATATATAATCCAGCCATAAATTATCATGAAAGAAAGCCCTAAATTCGAAGATATAGTTGGAAAGATAGAGCGAGCTTCGGATGAGGCTCCCGAACGAAAAGAGGGCGCAGTTTCTTTTTCTGAAAAATGGGCGTCGCCCGAGGAGGGCACGGAAGAGCTTTACGCGCTTTGGCGCGATTACCAACGGAAACGAAGCGACCTTGCGAAAGATTATCGCGAGAAGCGTGCGGAGCCGAAAAACGAAAAAGAATCGCCTGCCGATCGGGCGCGGCGCATTCGGGCTACCGTTGCGGCAGACACGAAGCTTGCCCCGCTGCGCACTGCTATAAGCTCTCGTTTCAAGGATGATCAGGTGCGTTCCATGTTTGAAAACACTCTGGAGCGTGAACTCGCCGAAGAAGAAAAACTCGCTCCCTCGTACGATAACTATCTTCGGGAAAAACAGTTGAAAGATGGATCGGAAGAACGGCGCTTAGAATTGTATTCCGATATTTTTTCGCACCGAGAAAAAGAAGCGGATGAACTTACGCTCCTTGAACTCGCCGATCTCGCGACCCGCGTGAGAGTATCAGAGCGCTCCATGCAGCGAATGGAACGGGAAGATCCCGAACTTTCCGCACGACTTTCCTTCGAGCGTTTGCGCACCTATCGCGAGCAACTTAAAAAAGACGGCTTCATCTGGACTCCTTCGCGTGAAAAACTTTTCGATAAAATTCTTGAGCATTTGGTCATCGTAAATCAGAATCGGCCACTCCTTTTATACGGAGAAACGGGAACCGGGAAAACGCGTCTGGCCCGTGCGGTTTCACAGCGACTTACCGACCGCGCTCCTTTTGAAGTCGGCGAGGAAGCCAAAACCGATATCCGGCCGCTCCTTGGCCTTCGCAGCATTGATAAGGATAAAGAAACTTTCGTAACGTACGGGCCGTTGGGCCAAGCGGTAACCGGCAAAAAGACATCGAGAGATGCGCAAGCCGGGCCGGGCGGAATATTCTATATGGATGAAATGAATGGCTATCCTCCGGAAGGGCTGCGGTCTTTAATCAAGCAGCTTTCGGGCCGTCGTGCGGGAGAAGAAATCAGTTTTGCCGCATGGGCGGGAAATTCGGAGAAGCTCGCTCCCGAATTCGGATTTATTGGGTCGGCAAATCTTCCTTCAGAGAAGCACCCTGACCGTGCAGAGCTTCCTGTTGAAGTTGCGCGCGAACTTGGTTCGCTCGAAGTCGACTATCCTCCGCAATCAGCGGAAAACCCCGAGCTTTACGAAATGATGCTTGCGGCTCTTATGGACCAAAACGAAAGAATCCGCGTGCCGAAATCCGAGCTGCCGCCTGAATGGAAAGAAGTGGTGGATGCGAGGACAAATACAAAGCATTACGAAATCGACGCCGATCCCAAAGCCGGAGGCACGCTATGGCGGTTCGCCGAATTTGTCGCAGCCGTACAGAAGAGCTACAAAGGCGAGGAAAATGCCCTCACCGATACGCTTCGCGATGCATCTTACCTTCGCCAC
The DNA here is from genome assembly GCA_964442965.1 of uncultured Candidatus Saccharibacteria bacterium. Lineage (GTDB taxonomy): Bacteria > Patescibacteriota > Minisyncoccia > UBA6257 > 2-01-FULL-56-20 > CAJAQL01. Next base: position 12,620 of record CAYUBE010000015.1, on the reverse strand, counting down.
GCCGTACTCGATCCGGGGCTCGTTATTTCATGGCTCCAAGAATATCGGAAATCAGCCATGAGGACCCACGAAAGCCTCAAGGGGTTCCTTGCGACGAAAATCGGCGAATGGGGATCGCAAAAGATTTATCCGGAAGAAGACCGCAATCTCCTTAAAAAATTCCAAGAAGCGTTCCAGCTCTAATACGGCCATGAAACGATCTCCCGAAAACCCGGAACGGCCGCCCGAAGCGATAGAGGGCGAAAGCCCCATTCTCACGCCTTCCGAAATCGGGGCGCTCTCTCCGCGCGTGCCGCACAGGGCGGAAATGCTCCGCGAAGCGCCGAAGCCGGTTGAGGCGAGAATCCTCGATGAAAACGGCGATTCAATCGCTTATTTCCCCGAAGCTATCGGCGAATTTTCTCCCGAGACATCGATTATGAAAAAAAGGGACCATACCAAAGCCCCGCTTATTTTCAAAGGCAGAACTAAGGACGGTAAAGTTGTTCTCGAAACCGAAGACGGCGAGGGCGTAACCATTGCTCCTCGCGAACTGGAAGCGGGCTATGAAAGGAGCCGTAGGGTGTATTCGGAGCGGACGAGAGAAGGAAAGGAAGTAAAGCTCGACACCGAAGCGGTTTTAAGGGAATCGGCTGGATTTTATGCGGCGCACGATCTCAAAGATTTTTTGAAAGAGCTGCCCAAAGAAGTAAAACTCACAGCCGCATCGGAAGGGCAGCTTCGAGAAGCGATGAGGGAAGGATTCGACAAGGCGATGCTTCTTCCGAAAACCGAGGTGCAGTCGGCAAATATTGAGACCATAGTCTCAGAAACGGCGACCAAGGAAATTCCCAACCTTCAACCGAACGAACAATACACCACTCCGTCTTTCGAGTCCGGAACTAAAACATCGCAAACGAGAAACCGTCCAAAACGGAAGGTATACCTCCTTCTCTATCAATCAAGCCCCATTCCTGACGAGACAAAAGGAAAATCTCCCGATCAGCTCGATCCACTCTTCGCTCAAAAGAAATGGAATGGGCTTACGCTTAGCGAGTATATGCTGCTGCAGAGAAAAGAAGCCGAGGCGGCCAAGGATCACCGGTTTGACGCGTACTCCGATGATGCGAAAAAGTCGCAATGGACCTGGCTGCTGGATTCGCGCGTGCCTGGGGGCGTGGTGCACGCGCGCTGGAACCCGGGGTATCGGCGGGTCAGGGTGGGTTGGCTTGAGCCCGGGTTTTCGAATGCGAGGCTCGGTGCGCGTCCCGCGGTCGTTGTCGAAGTTGAAGTTTGATATTCTTTATTTTCTTTATTATTTTTTCTTCCGCGAAAATTTTTACCAATACGAAAACCCACAGGCATGAAAAAATCACCAGAACATTTTGAAGGGCCGGAAATGGAGCAGAATGAGAGCCCCATTCTTACCCCGTCCGAAATAGGAGCGCTCAGCCCTCGGGTTCCCCGCAGGGCGGAAATGCTCCGCGAAGCGCCGAAGCCGGTTGAGGCGAGAATTCTTGACGAGGATGGGAATGAGATCGTATATCTTCCGGAACAGGTCGGCGATGCAACTCCTGATTCCCAGTTTATAAAGAGCGGCGATCGCACCAAGCGGCCGTGGGTTTTTAAGGGTAAGACAAAAGATGGGAAAGTTGTTCTCGAAACCGAAGATGGCGAAGGTTTAACGATCGCAGAAAATGATTTTCAAAGAAATTACGAACGCTCGCGCCGAGTGTACCTGGAGAAAACAAAAGATGGGAAACGCGAGATCAAGATCGATACAGAAGCGGTACTCCAAGAATCCGTGGGATTTTATAATGCCCATGATCTTAAGGACTTCTTGAGGGAATTACCAAAAGATCTGAGGTTGTCGGCGCAATCCGAAGCAAAATTAAGGGAAGCGATGCGCGAAGGGTTCGACAGCGCGATGCTCCTGCCTTCTACCGACTTGCAAAAAGGCAACGTCAATAAACTTCTTACCGAACTCGCCGACAAAAAACTTCCCGGCCTCCAAGATAACTCTCCCGAGCAGCTCAGCCAAGATCATTATATGTATCAGCCGGACGTAACCAAGAATGCTAGCGCGCGAAACAGGCCAGCGCGAAAAGCATACCTTCTGCTTTACCAATCGGGGCCGTTGCCCGAAGAAACCATGGGCAAGACGCCGGATCAGCTCGATCCTTTGTTTGCCCAGAAAAAGTGGAACGGGCTTACGCTTGAGGAATATGTAGTGCTGCAGCGCAAGGAATTCGAGGCAAGGAAAAATCATGAATTCGATGCCTATAATGACGACGCTAAGAAATCCAAATGGACCTGGCTCCTTGACTCTCGCGTGCCTGGGGGCGTGGTGCGCGCGAGCTGGAACCCGGGGAGTCGGCGGGTCGGGGTGATTTGGGATAGGCCCGGGAGTTCGGATGCGAGGCTCGGTGCGCGTCCCGCGGTCGTTGTCGAAGTTGAAGTTTGATCTTTGAAGTTTTATTTCTTATTTTTCTTTCTTCTTCGCCTGCCGCAGGCAGGCGCTCCGCCCAAATTTTTCACTTTAATAAGCCCGTGGAAAATTTCGGCGGGGCTCATGAAGCCACTGCCTCTTCTTAGTCATGGGAGGACAAGCAGATTGGTTCGCCTCGATCTCGGCGTGCGCACGTCGAGCGACGAAATGGCAAAACGACAACGACGTTCCTTGTGAGAACAGCGGCCAGGGGCGACCTGCGGGAAGCTCCGCGAGATACGGATGGATCAAGGAATACGGGGCGCGTGCCTGAGGGCGTGGTACACGCGAACTGGAACCCGAGGAATCGGCAGGTCAAGGTGAATTGGAATAAGCCCGGGAATTCGAATGCGAAGCTCGGTGCGCGTCCCGCGATCGTTGTCTTAGCACTTTTACTCCGGTTGGTTATATGGGCCGCTCCGAACGTACTTCACCCATCCCCCGAGCATTTTGCCGACTTCTTGAAGGTCGGCGCTCATCTGGAAATATTGGGTCGATTCGACAAGCTTCAGTTCGAAGCACATCCGATTGAGCATCTTCAGCAGCTCGCATTTCGAGTTGGCCTTGACGAGCGGAGCTTCGCGGAGCGGGCGTGGCAAAGAATTCGCTTCAAACACGAGTTCAAGCAGTGAAAGAATGTTGCTGTCGATCGTCCGACCCAGCGAGTAGCGATGCACCTTCGGGAACTGATAGACGAGCGGACTGAACGTCATGTATGTTTTGTAGACGGCAACGGCAATCGGCGGTTCGTAGGTGGTATCTTGTTTCATGGAATTATGGATTTATTAATGTAATGTATACGTTAAAACCATTCGCAAATTTTTGTGATCCAGAATCTCTTTATGCCTCGTGGAGACGCTTTCGACGTGGGAAGCGCCGGCGTAAAGACATTCTAGTATTTGAGCGTCACCTCGAGGATGAGCTGTTTTCGCTTTCGGAGGATCTCGCAAGCGGAAAGTATGTTCACAGCGAGTATCACCGTTTTTACATCCGCGACCCCAAATATCGAATGATCCATAAGGCGGTGGTGAGGGACCGCGTGGCGCACCAAGCCCTATATGACGCCCTCCAGCCGTTATTTGAAAATAAGTTTTTCTTTGATTCATACTCAGCGAGGTTTAACAAAGGCACAATGCGAGCGATAGCCCGCGTCCTTTCCTTTATTCGTAAAGCAAGCAAGAACGGACGGCAAGAGGCGTGGATCTTCCATGGCGACGTTGATGATTTTTTCAGCTCGATCGATCACGAAATCCTCCTCACAAGGCTCGAGAAAAGCATCCCTGATAAACAGTATTTCGATCTGTCAAAACAAATCATAGACAGTTTTTCATGTGCGCCCGGCAAGGGCTTGCCGCTCGGGAATCTTACTTCGCAGCTTTTCGCAAATGCCTACTTGCACGAGCTCGATTATTTCACAAAACAAACGCTTTGCGCAAAACACTACGTGAGATACAACGACGACTTTTTTATTGTCGCCGATAGCCGCCTGGAACTTGAGAATTTCGCTACGCAGATTAAACAGTTTCTAAGGGAGTTGCTCAAGCTTAGCCTTCCTGACGATAAAATCAAAATAAGGCGGTTGAGCCAAGGCGTAGATATCTTGGGAGAGGCCGCATTTCCGTGGGGAGTTGTTCCGCGCTCCCGCTTGCGGAAAGCAGCTCTGCGAACAATAACCTCTGCGACAAGAAAGGGGTATACTGAGAAGTGGCAAAGCGCGGTTTCGTACATCGGCCTTCTCGGCAACATGAAAAGCTTCCTCTTGCGTGAAAAACTGCGCCTTGCCTATTTAATATGAACAATCGAGAAAAGTTTACAACCCAAGCATCCCCGGAATCGCAAGAGATAAATGCGGAGCAGATTTTGCGCGATGCGGAACGCGAACTTGTCGGCCATTCGCTTGCTTCCCGCGAAGGCATTGAGGGCCTTGAAGAGTGGCGCGATCTGGACGGGAAAGGCAAATCTGCGCGCGGCATGCGCAGATTTCTCGATACGCTTTCGGCATACGATATGGCGGTGAAAAAAGACCCCCAAGCCAAAGATGCCCTTGCGGAAGAAATAAAAAAATCAATCGGCGGCGAAAAGCTCGCTCCAAGCGAAGCCGAGGGGTTTACGCGGCAAGAAGAACTCGTCCAATTATTCCTTGCAAAAAAACTCGGAGAAGAACAGCCAGAAGTGCGCGGCGAGGTGAAAAGAATTTTTGACTCGCTCGCCCGGGTTCCTTCGAGCGAGGGTGAAGTTACGGACGTAGCCGATCTTTTGACTTCATCCCGAGTTCCGCTCAAAACAAAAAAGCTATGGATCGAATCCCAGCTCGCATCCGGACTCAAATTTCTCGAACGCAAGGATATTGCTGATGCGAAGCGCAAAGCCGCAGCTCCGCCGCCGGAAGAAATAATGCAGAAAAAAGAAGAATCGCCGGAAGAGAACGTGCCGCCGCCCGCAAGCGATTCATTCAGGCCGTCGATGGAAGAAATGGGGCGCTCAAAAGAGGGCGAGCCGGGAGCTTACTTCACCGTCGCTCCATTTTACGGCGGTTATTACAAAGAAGGAGATTACGAAACGTGGAATCAAAAGACGCTTTCCTGGGAAAGGCGTGGGCGGTCCTTAAAAGGACTTGAAGGAGCTGACCTCGACGAGAAGACGCGGCGGGTGATCGCAGGAACGATACGCCCTGATGCAGAGACGGCGCTGCCCGTACCTTACGGCTTCCGTCCCGATGTAAAAACGCTCAGGCTTCACGGAAAAGGAAAAATAGAAATCCTCGAGGACGGCCACGGCGGATACGTGCTTCGAGCCAAGGGCGACGCGCTCGCTTCTTTTTCGGTGGATCTCGCGCGAGGCGCAGTTCCTCAAGAAGAAAAAGCCGGGCCTGCGCCGAGATTGGACACGGGTAAGCTTTCAAAAGAAACCGAGACGAAACTTGATGAAATCAAGCGGCTTAAAATGCCCGCTCCCGATAAAGCCCGCCTTTTAAAGCAATATGTAAAACAAACTCTGCGCTACTCGAACGAGTCGGCGATGAACGCCGTGTATCAAGGCGGCAATCCGAAAGACTATTTCCGGCGAATTGAAGAGCACAAGAAAGCCGATTGCGATGTCGCAAATACGTATTTTGCCGCACTCCTGTCGCGGCTTGAGATTCCGGTGCGCATGGTAACCGGCCATTATGTGCAAGTGAAAAACCGGCAAGGCAACGCGGCTCTTTCCTCCGGCACCGGCCACGCATGGGTTGAAATATGGAACCCTTCGACAAGCTCAGGGCAGGCGGGTCATTGGGAAAAGCTCGATGCCACCCCGCCGGGAGATCCGAATATGGATGATGAGGAAATGGATGAAAACAAAGATGACTCGGTGCTTGAAGGAGATTTCGGCGAGCAAGAGGCCAAAGAGATTTCAAACGAAGAACTCGAAAAGATGATCGCCGAAGCAAAAGCCGAGCTGGATAAGAAAGAGGGCAAAAAAGGAGAAACCGCCACTCTCCGTTTTGCGGAAGATGCCGGTTGTGCGCCCGAGGAAGCAAGGGAAATTTTGAAACAAATCTCTGACGCGAGAGAACTGCGCGATAAGCGCGGCAGGAGGATCAGAGATCGCATCATCGCGGAATTTCAAAAGATCATCAAAGAAAACATGGTGGAGCGTTTGCGCTATAAGTCGCCGGTACGCTTGCCCGATGCGGATGAGCTTGTCGATCCGGTGGAAGCTGCTCTTGATATCGATGCCGGAGAAGCGGAGCCCGGAGGATTTGCGAAGCATGAACAGAAAATCGAGCGCGAACAGATTTATGGAGGATTCGACGCAATTTTCGTCGTCGACAAAAGCGGTTCAATGGGAGAAACCGATCCGAAGAGCGGATCACCCAAATGGAAAGAACAGCAAAAGTTTGTATTTGTATTCATGGATTCGCTCTACGCCACGGCGCAGGAGTTCAAGCGCGAGCGTATTAAGCTTGTTTCCCCGATCGATATCCGATCGGGACTCGTAAGTTTCCAAGCAGGCGGCGCTGCCATAGAACTCCCGCTTGGTTCCAATTGGGGTCCGAAAGAGCAATATCAAGTATGGAAGACGCTCCAAAAGAACGTTGGCGGGGGCACGCCGGATAATCTGGGGTTGAACTCTGCTCAGCAAGTCATTGAACAGGATATTGCAGAGAACCCTCAGGAGAAAAAGCGGTTGCGGCTTGTTATTGTGGGTGCCGACGGTGGCAGCGACAACAAGTCAGCGACGATGCAAGCAAAGGAAGCGTTGAAGTCTACGGGTGCGGTCGTAAAAGCCGCTGGAATAGGTTCGGGCGCGAGGGAAGTTGAAGCGACCTATTATCCCGACGGGAAAAATCTCGAAAGCTTCGAGGATCTCCCCGATTTTGCGGCCGAAGAAATCATCGCCGAAGCGAAGAAGCTGTATCCGAGGAAAGTGAAAAGATAATTTACCGGGCGACTTGTTTTCAATCCCCGAGGCCGGGCTTTGCGGCACAGTCAGAGGTTTATTTTTTCTTACGCCTTTTATGACACCAATTTGTCAGGGAAAAGGATTGTGAGTTGCATAAGCGCCTCTCCCCGGTTCCTTACCGGTTTTGTCCACTTTTTCGCGATATTGTCCTGCATGAGCCACAAAAGTTTCTCGAGCGTCTCATTGTGCGGGGAGACTGCGCGGTCTTCGTCGTTTTTTGGAACTGTGCGTTCAAGCTTTCGATGGCGTTCGTCGTATACATTGACTTCCTGTTCGCCTCGGGATACGCGAAGAACGGCGCAAGCTCGGCCCAGCGATCTTCCCGCAATTTCAAGTACGGCTAATAACGCGGTCATTTTTGTTTGATAGTCTCCAGTACTTCGCGTTTCGGCACGGTACTTGCAGTTTGACGATTTTTAATGTAAAAAAGAAGACAGAAATCCTCATGGCGACAAAAGCCTTTTTGGATTTTCATTTGCCAGAAATGTCGCGCGTGTAGCTTAGTGGTAAAGCATCTCACTGATAATGAGAAGACCATAGGTCCGATTCCTATCACGCGCACTCTATGCTCGATTGTCGTATAATAGAAAGTATGTCATCACAAATTTTTCTTGCGGCGGTCTCTTTGGTGAATAATTTTCAGTTTTCCTTGCCGTCCGTCCGGAATTGCATCGATATTGTTGTCATCGCCATTCTGATCTATATCGGCCTGCGACTGTTGATCGAAACTCACTCGTGGCCGATGCTGATCGGTATTCTTGCGCTCGCGCTACTCTATGGTGCATCGAATGTTTTTAACCTGCCGCTCACTCACCTCGCGCTTCGCACCCTGTTCGGATTCTTTATTATTTTCATCGCTATTATTTTTCAAAAGGAATTGCGGCGATTGCTCTCGCTCGTCGGATTTTTTAGTTTCAGGCGCATCGTCCCGCCACGGGATACGACGATTTCCACGATCAGCCAGGCTGCGGAGAGACTTTCCAAGAATAAAGTCGGCGCGCTCATCGTCTTCCCCGGCAGGGAGCCGATCGGGCGTTTTCTCGAGGGCGGCATTGCGCTGCGCGGCGATATATCGCAGGAACTGCTGCTGAGTATTTTTAGCGAGGAGACGCCGGGCCATGACGGTGCGATGATCATCGAGAACGATCGGATAAAGAAATTCGGCGTGCATTTGCCGCTTACCGAGAATGTCGATGCCCGCGGTAAGTTTCATGGCCTTCGCCATCGAGCAGCGTTGGGACTTTCCGAACAATCAGATGCGCTTGTCGTGGTTGTTTCGGGTGAGACGGGAAGCATCGATATCGCGCGTGGCGGCACCTGGGAGCATTGCACGAGCGGGGAGGAACTTCGCCGTAAGCTTTCCGATTTCTCCGCTACCTTTGCACTTCCCGCCACGGCATCTGCCGCGTTCCCTAGTTGGCTATGGCGGAACATCGGGCTTTTTACGGCATCGCTCGTGGTCGCGGGAGGAGTATGGTTTTTCTTTGCGCCGGATTTTGCGCTGGTGCAAAAGAGTTTCACCGCGCCGCTCGAATTTCAGAACGTTCCCAATGGATATTTCGTGGAAGACGCCATTCCGCGCGACGCCGTGGTGACGCTTGAGGGACAGAACTCCGATTTCAGCACGCTGAATCCGCAATCGTTTGATGTTTCGGTGAATATTGGTTCGTCTACGAGCGTCGGCTGGCACACTGTTTCTCTTGACGCAAAAGATGTCACCGCGCCGCTCAATTTCTCTGTTATCCAGGTCCAGCCGCGGGATATTGAAGTAGAGATTGTGAAGGACTAGAGATGGATTTTAGTCATCCTGTTTGCCCGCCACAGTTTTAACGACGGCGGGAGTTCCGCGAAGGATCTCGGCCTGAAGTTTTTGATTTCCAATTAAAAATTTTAGCAATTGCATATTTCACGAGGAATTTGTGAGATTTCTCGCAAGGCTCGAAATGACCCAAGAGGTCATGGTAGAATGAAAACCATGAATAATAATTCCACTATTCCAACTATTTTTGTCGTGCTTGGCGCGACGGGGGATCTCATGACAAAAAAGATCGTGCCGGCGCTTTTTAGCCTGCACGAAAAGAAAAAATTGCCGCCGAAGTTCAAGCTCCTCGGCGTGTCCCGGCGTGAGTGGGAGGACGGCGATTTCCGGGATCACGTGCGTTCCGTTTTGGATGTGAAAGCGCCCGGCGCGAAAACCGCTCTCGTGGAATCATTTTTGAAGCTTACCGCGTATCATAAGTTGACGTTTCACGAGGCGCGCGATTATGACGCGCTTCGGATGACGCTCAAAAAAATTGACGATCAGTGGGGCGTCTGCACTAATAAGTTATTCTATCTTTCCGTTCCGCCGCAATTTTATGACGCCATTCTCAGTAATCTTCATGCGAGCAAATTGACGGAGCCGTGCGGTCCGGAGGAAGGATGGACGCGCGTCATCATTGAAAAACCGTTTGGAAGCGACGAAAAAAGCGCAAAGGCACTCGATGCTCAGCTCGCGAAATTTTTTAAGGAAGAGCAGATTTTTCGGATAGATCACTATCTTGCGAAAGAAACGTTCCGGAATATTCTTGCGTTCAGATTTTTCAACGATCTCTTTGAGGATAGCTGGAACAATGAGTTCGTGGAAAGTATCTCCGTGCGGGAATTTGAGAATGTCGGCGTCGAGGATCGCGGCAGTTTTTATGATGGAGTAGGCGCACTCCGTGATGTAGGTCAAAATCATCTGCTCCAGATGCTCGCGCTCACGATCATGGACCAGCCGGAGAACCTCGGTGCCGCGGCGGTGCGCGCGAACCGGGCCGCGATACTCGAAACATTGGAGACTCTCTCGCCGCGCGACATTAAAGAACATACATTCCGTGCGCAGTATGATGGCTATCATGCCATAAAAGGCGTTGCTGCAGAATCTGCCACGGAAACGTATTTCCGGATGCGTGGCTTTTTATCCCATCCTAAATGGCGCGGCGTGCCAATCATCATGGAAGCGGGAAAGCGGCTGATGGGACCGAAAGAAGGCGAGATCACGGAGATTGAGGTTGTCCTGAAACATCGGACGCCATGCCTTTGTCCGCCGGGTATGCACTATCGCGATAGGATCGTTTTCCGGCAGGACCCACGAGAGAGCATCAGTATCTTTTTCTGGGCGAAGAAATCCGGCTTTGAAATGGAGCTCGAAGAGCGTACGTTGGAATTTGATCTTCGCAACGAAACGCGAAAGGCGCAGTACACAGAAGAATACGAAAAACTAATCCTCGATTGCATCGCGGGCGACCAGACGCTTTTCGTTTCGAGCAAGGAAATCGCGGCGATGTGGCGTTTTGTCGACCCGGTCATTAAGGCATGGGAAGACGGCAAGGTGCCGCTGCGGCGGTATGCACCGGATTCTCGCGTGATTGCGGATGAGGCCGCGGCGGCAGATACCGTGCATGTGGCGCGCGCGGCGCTTACAAAAGAAGTCGGCATCGTGGGTCTCGGCAAAATGGGAGCCGGCCTCGCGCGCCAATGGCATGAAAAAGGCTGGCGCGTCGTCGTATATAACCGGCATCCTGAAAAAGTGAAGGAACTCGAGGCGGAAGGAATTGAAGGCGCGCGAACACTCGATGAATTAATTGCCACACTGCCGACACCACGCGTTGTGTGGCTCATGGTCACCGCCGGAAAGCCGGTAGACGATTTTCTTTTTTCAAAAGACGGTCTCGTATCAAAGCTAAAGAAAGGCGACATCGTGATCGACGGCGGCAATTCCTTCTTTGAAGATTCGATGCGGCGTGCGAAGTTGCTCGCGAAGCGCGGCATTAAATTTCTCGACGCCGGCACATCCGGCGGGCCGTCAGGCGCGCGCCATGGCGCATGCATCATGGTCGGTGGCGACAAGGTGAGCTATGAAAAACTGGAACAGCTGTTTGCGGACTCGTCCGTTCCGGGCGGCTATGCTTATTTCGGCAAAGCCGGCGCGGGGCATTTTGTAAAAATGGTGCATAACGGGATTGAGTACGGCATGATGCAATCCCTAGCCGAAGGTTTTGCTTTAATGAGGAAATCGCCGTTCAAACTGGATCTTCAGAAAGTTGCGCAACTTTATAATCATAAGAGTGTCATTGAATCGCGTCTCGTAGGCTGGCTCGAGGATGGCTACCGCACGTTCGGCGAGGATCTTAAAAAAGTTTCCGGCTCGGTCGCGTACACCGGAGAAGGTGAGTGGACCGTGAAAACCGGCAAGAAATGGAAAATGAAACTGCCCGCGATCGAAGATGCCTTCAAATTCCGTGTTCGCTCCAAAAAATCACCGAGCTATACCGGAAAAATCCTTTCGGCTCTGCGGAACCAGTTCGGCGGCCACTCGATAGAAGGAAAAAAATAACTTTCCCTGCCGTCCTTGGTGGTTTGAGGTGAGCATGGTCAAATCAAGACGGATGATTCACGCTGCCAGATTTTTTTGTGCCTTACTGCACTCCAAAAAAACTTGACGCATACCTTTCGGATATGGTACTTCATAGTTATTCTTTAACAAATTAATAAGGATGGTTATGAAATACTCGATTAAAAAATGCGACGGGGGGACCGTTGTCTCTTTACATGGAGATTGTACAGATCCTCGAGCCTGCGAATTGAAAGAAGCTCTCCTTGAGATTGTAGATAAGGGAGAAAAGATCATCGTTTTTGATCTTGAGGGAGTTAGAGATTGCAATTGTACCGGGCTTAATATGCTTCTTGATGTTATTCGTTTGATAATAAAACGAGACGCAACACCGAGGGTTACTTGTCCGATCGGGGGAAAGGTTGATATTTTCCTGCGTATGATCAAATTTATTCCGATCATACAGATGTTTAATTTTCACTCAGTTGAAGATGCGTTGACCGGAAATGTCTCTTAGAATTTATTCTTTTGCCCCTGAAATCAGGGGCATTTTATTGCTTCCATAAAAGATTGAGCGTTTATTTTTTTGCAAAAAAATAAACGGCCATAAAATGGCCGCTTAAGAGCTAAAACCTCAACCAGCGAACCTTGAGCTTGAGGTGGTTTGTCGCCAGACTGTCCCAATCAGGGCTTCCCTGTTTTCTAAAGTCTTTGATTTCCATCAGGTTAAAGAAGTCCCGGGTATCGAATCCGGCACCAGCAACCCAAATTTTTTCGCCTTGGATTTTTTTGACGAGATACCACTCCCCGTTTATTTTCACAAAATCTCCAACGGACAAACTGTCCGGGGAGACTTGACAGATCTCATCATGACGTCCAGTATCTTTTTTTGGCTCCAAGAACATCCATTCACCTACAATGACGAGAATCAATATGGTTGTCCTTAGTTTCAAGACATGCTCTCCGGGGCTGCAGAGTAGCCAGCCCATACCGACAATGGCCGCAAGCATAATCAAAAAACGAAACATGTCTTGATTTCCGATTACGGCACCAGTCACTAGCAGCCCCAATAAGGCCACTAGTAGAACGTTTGATATTATTATCCTTGCCATTTTATCTCCTTCCCATTAAAGTGGGATTTTTTATATTGAAATTTAGTTGCCTGATCGAGTTCGCCTGAAAGCACATTTGATGGTAAACGGACTCGATGAGGCAACCAAATCTTGGGAGATAGCCGATATTCATTTTTAATTTTCTGTTCTGATGTTAGTATTTTTCTGGATTTTCGTCAAGTCCTTGTACTGGTCCAGCACATATGAGACTCCTCGGGAGTTAGGTTCCTGCAAATAT